>VAXF01000235.1:1742-10702 GCA_005888395.1 Actinomycetota bacterium
AACAGGACGGGTGCTTCGAGCACCCGCGCCAGTGCCTCTTCCGGCCCGCTGCCACCTTCGCGCGTGAAGAGGGGTGGCTTGCGCCATACCCGCTCGATCGCCCGGCTCAGTGCACCCATCGCCGGATGGTCGACGGGCGTGAGGCAGGGCGCGATGCCACCCTCGTACCGCAGGTCGAGCTCCACGCCGTCGGGCACTCGCTCGCGGAGCCAGCGCTCGAACTGGGACGCGACCTCGGCCGGCTGCTGGTCGGGCACGAGCCGGAACGTCACCTTGAAGCCGCCCCGTGCCGGCACGATCGACTTGATGCCTTCGCCCGTGTAGCCGACGTCGATGCCGACGACGTCGCAGGTCGGACGGGTGGTCGTGCGCTCGAGCACCGACGTGCCCGCCTCGCCCTCGACCCGCCGCACGCCGGCCGTGCGCATCCATTCGGCCTCGTCGAACGGGACCGCCGCGATCGAGCGCTTCTCCGCCTCGCTGAGCGGGCGGACATCGTCGTAGAAGCCGGGGACGGCGACGCGCCCGTCGTCGTCGTGCAGCGCGTCCACGATGCGGGCGACGAGGTGGGCCGGGTTGGGGGCGGCGCCGCCGAACACGCCGGAGTGCAGGTCGGTCGTCGCTGTGCGCAGCCCGACGTCGAAGGCGACGAGGCCGCGCATGCCGATACAGGTCGAGGGCACGTCGGCGGCGAGCATCCCGGTGTCGGAGACCACCACCGCGTCACACCGCAGGTGGTCGCGCTCGGCTTCGAGCAGCGCCTCGAAATGCGGGCTGGTGATCTCCTCCTCGCCCTCCACGAGGAACTTCACGTTCACCGGCAAGCCGCCGTCGCGTTGCAAGAGGCCTCGCACGGCCTCCACCTGGTAGAGCACCTGGCCCTTGTCGTCGATGGCGCCCCGCGCGCGGCACTCGCCGTCGACGATCACCGGCTCGAACGGCGGGTTGTCCCACTCGTCGAGGGGGTCGACGGGTTGGACGTCGTGATGACCGTAGACGAGCACGGTCGTCGCGGCGGCACCGGCGTGGAGATGGTCGGCGTACACCGACGGAAGGCCGGGCGTCTCGACGATCCGGACGTTCTCGAGCCCGGCGTCCTTCAGCAGGTCGGCGGTGAACTCGGCCGAGCGGCGCACGTCGCCGGCGTGCGCCGTCTGCGCCGAGATCGACGGGATGCACAGCCACTCGAGCAGCGTGGCCACGATCCGATCGCGCTCGGTCGCGACGTAGTCGGCGAGGAGGAGCTCGGGCATCTGCATGGATGGTAGAGGGCTACGGTTGCCGCGGTGGTCACCGGGGCGGTGGTCGAGCGCGGAACGGGCGAGCCCCCTGAGTGACGACCCGGCGTTCCTGTGGCCCGGCCACGTCAGCCGGTCGGTCAGCTTCGAGGACGCCGGCACCTCGCGCGGCCGCAAGGAGTCGCCGATGCGCGTGCTGGCCGCCGGGGAGCGCGTGGTGCTCGCCGAAGTGGCGGGGCCGGGCCGCGTCACGCACTTCTGGATGACCGTCGGTGCGCTGGCGCCCCGGCTGCCCGCGCCGACCGTCCTGCGGGCGCAGGTGCTCGAGGTGTTCCTCGACGGCCTCGACCAGCCGTCGGTGAGCGTGCCCGCGCCCGACTTCTTCGGAGCCGTTCACGGCGTGCCGGCCGCGTACGCGTCGCGCCTCACCGCGGTCAACGAAGGCCGAGGGCTGGCGAGCCGGGTACCGATGCCGTTCCGCACCGCCGTTCGCATCGAGTACGAGAACGCGTCGCCCGAGCCCGTGATCCTCTACTACCAGGTCGACGTCCTGTTGGGACCGCTGCCGGACGCCACCGGCCTGCTCCACGCCGCCTTCCGGCGCCAGAACCCGACCACGATCGGGCGCGACTTCACCATCGCGGAGGGCCTCCGCGGGCCGGGGCGGTTCCTGGGCTGGACGGGTGGGGTCCGCGTGCTCGACCCCGCGCGGTGGTGGGGCGAGGGGGAGGTGAAGGTCTACGTCGACGGCGACGAGACGCCCGCCATCTGCGGCACCGGCACCGAGGACCACCTCGACTCGGCCTGGGGCCTGGGCACCTTCGCCGCGCCCGAGTCGGGCGCGCCCCTCGTGCTCGGCACCGGCGCCGACACACAGGAGCTGGTGTCGCTGTACCGGTGGCATCTCGCCGACCCGGTCGTGTTCGCCCGCGACGTGCGCGTGACGATGGGCGAGGAGGCGGCGTACGCCGAGTTCAGGGAACACGTGACCCCGGCAGGCCGCGGGTGGCGCGAACGGCTTCCCGCTCCGTTGCTCGCCATCGGGCTGTACGAGCGGGCCGACGACTGGTGCGCGACGTCGTTCGTGTACTGCGAGGAGGCGCAGCCCGTTCCCCGCGTCGATGTCACGGCGGCCACCGCGGACCTCGGCCGCGCGACCGGCTCGCCTGTCGTCAGATGAGCCGGCGGTCTGTGGCCCAACGCGTGAGGTCGTAGCGGTTCGAGAGCTGGAGCTTGCGCAGCACCGACGACACGTGCGTCTCGACCGTCTTCACGGAGATGGTGAGCTCGCGAGCGATCTCCTTGTAGGTGTAGCCCCGTGCGATGTAGCGAAGGACTTCGCGCTCGCGCGTCGTGAGCTCGTCGAGCTCGGGGTCGATGTCGCCGGGGACGACGGACGCGAATGCGTCGAGCACGAACCCGGCGAGCCGCGGCGAGAACACGGCGTCGCCCTCGCGCACCCGCTCGATGGCGGCGGCGAGCTCGGTGCCGGTGATGGTCTTGGTCACGTACCCGCGGGCCCCGGCGCGGATCACCTCGATGACGTCCTCCGGTGCGTCGGACACCGACAATGCGAGGAACTGCACGTCGGGATGCGTGGCGCCGACGGCCTCGATCACTGCCCGGCCCCCGCCACCCGGCATGTGCACGTCGACGAGCACGACGTCGGGCAGTCGCTCGCGGATCATCTCGATGGCCGCCTCGACCTCGGACGCCTCCCCGATGATCTCGACGGCGTCGCCGAGCTCGGCCCGTACGCCCGACCGGAAGAGCTGGTGGTCGTCGACGAGGAACACGCGCGGCGTGGTCACCGCGGCGCCACCAGCGGCATGCCGAGCTCGACCTCGGTGCCCTCGCCGGGCGCGCTGCGGATCTCGGCCCGGCCGCCGTGGCGCTGCATGCGCCCGCGTATGGACTCGGCGATGCCGTGGCGGTCGGACAGCACGTTCTCGAGGCGGAAGCCGGCGCCCCGGTCGCGCACGAACACGGTCACCTTCCTGGGCTCCACCTCCGCGTAGACCGACACCGACGGCGCGCCGGAGAACTTGACCGCGTTCACGACCGCCTCGCGCGTGGCGAGCACCAGCGCGTCGAGGCCGTTGTCGACCGGGCAGTCGCCAACCGCGATCACCTCGACCGGAACGCCGTGGAGGTCCTCGACCTCGGCGCCCACGGCGTCGAGCGCGCCCTTCAGCGTCCCCGGAGGCGCCGCGGCGCTGTCGGGGAACAGCCACGACCTCAGCTCGCGCTCCTGGTGGCGGGCGAGGCGCACGACCTCGCGGGGGTCGGTCGAGTTGCGTTGGATGAGGGCGAGTGTCTGCAGCACGGAATCGTGCACGCGCGTGGCGACGTCGGCCCGCTCGTCGGACCGGATGCGCTGGCGGCGCTCGTCCATGAGGTCGCGGGTGAGGCGCAGCCACCACGGGCCGAAGATCAAGAGCAGGCCGGCGACGATGGCCGCCGTGGCGAGCACGCCCTGGCGGACGGAGGTGAGGTTCACGTTGGCGGCAAGGAACAGCCCCACGCCACCGGCGACGAACAGGATTCCCAGGCCGGCCCGCGTCTTCCAGCGCGCCCCCTCGACCTGGCGCCAGATGACCACCAGGCCGATCGCAGCGAGCACCGCCGGCCACACGACGCGGTCGCCCACCCAGAGCCCGGAGTCGCGCAGGAAGAGCAGACCGCCCAGGAGGACGAGCCCGAGCGCGCCCAGCCGGCGCACGTCCCGGACGCTCCGTCCACGGTGGGCGGTGAGGAAGCGGGGAAGCTCGACCGAGTCCTTGCCCTCCTCGGGTATCGCCAGCCAGCAGAGCCCGTAGAGCACGATCCCGATCCCGCTGCTGAGGGTGAGGACGACGAACGCGATCCGGACGACGATGGGGTCGAC
Source organism: Actinomycetota bacterium (assembly GCA_005888395.1). GTDB lineage: Bacteria > Actinomycetota > Acidimicrobiia > Acidimicrobiales > AC-25 > AC-25. The sequence goes on from VAXF01000235.1 coordinate 5,868, forward strand.
GCCCAGCCAGTCGGCGAGGCCCGCGGCGACGCCCGCCACCATCCGGCGACGCCTGCTCCGGTGCACCGTGCGCGCTCGGGCCACGACTCGATGATCGCGCCCACCCGTCGCCGCGACTATCCGGAGCGCCCCCGAGCCGCCGGTCGCCCCCCTCGGGGTTGATTCAGGGTGCTCCCCGATGGACCAGTCGCCCCTGCGTCCGGATGATGGGTCCATGAACGACGACGAGACCCCGTCCGGCGACCAGCCGGCAGCCGCAGACGGCGAGCCCACCGACCGCGGCCCGCTGCGGCGCAGCCGCCGCCACCGCATGCTGGCCGGCGTCTGCGGCGGCCTGGGGGAGCACTTCGGCCTCGACCCGGTGCTCTTCCGCATCGCCTTCGCCGCCCTGGTCGTGCTCGGGGGCTCGGGGATCCTGCTCTACATCCTCGCCTGGCTCCTGATCCCGGAGGAGGGCCACCACCGCTCGCTCGGCGAGCACGTGGTGCGCCGCGGTCCGCGCCGCTCGACCCTCGGCGTCGTGCTGATCGTGATCGCGGGCGTGCTCGTGCTCCACGACCTCACTCACGCCCACTGGGTGCCGGCCGCCGCGCTCGTGGCGCTCGGTGTCGCCCTACTGGTGTGGCGCGAGGACCGCGGGCCGCGCCCGCCCCTCGACTCGTTTTCGCCACCTACGGCTCCCGACACGCCGCCCGTGCCCCAGCCCCCGGCGTCGACGGGCGGCACGGCCACGCTCACGGCGCCCGCGCCGCCCGTCCCCCCGCGACGGCGCGAGCGCCGGGAGCGCTCGCCACTGGGGCGCACGACGTTCAGCGTGATCCTCATCGCCGCGGGGGCGGCGGTGTTCCTCAACCAGTCCGACGCCTTCCACATCTCGCTCGAGGGCTTCCTCGCGGTGGCCCTGATGCTCACCGGCCTCGGCCTGGTCGTCGGCGCATGGTGGGGGCGGGCGCGCGGCCTGATCGCGCTGGGAATTGTCATCACGTTGGTGCTCGGCGCCGCGAGCGTGGTCGACGTGCCTCTCAAGGGGGGCATCGGCGACCGCCGCTACGTGCCGTCGTCGGCTTCGGAGCTCCGCCGCGAGTACCACCTGTCGATCGGGCAGCTGACCCTCGACCTCACGCACGTGCCGCTACGCGATCGCGTGGTGCGGCTCGACGTGAGCGTCGGACTGGGCCAGCTCGAGCTCGTCGTGCCCGACGATGTGACCGTGCGCGCCCACGCGCAGCTCGGCGCAGGCAACACCGACCTGTTCGGCCACGAGGACAACGGCGTCGGCATCGACGTGCGGCGGACCGCCTCCGGCGTCGGCGGCCAGGGGCGGTTGGTGGTCGAGCTCCACGCGGGCCTCGGTCATGCGGAGGTACGGCGTGCGGCGGCATGACCTCGACGCCCCGTCGCTGATCAGCGGCCTGCTGTTCCTGCTGCTCGGGCTCGCCTTCCTTGCGAAGCAGACCGGCTGGGTGGACGTCGAGGCCGCGTGGGTGTGGCCCGCGCTTCTCGTGGGGCTCGGCCTCGCCGGGCTCGCCGGGGCGGGCCGGGGCGAGGAGCGGTAGGAGACCGACGTGCTCTGGGGGCTCGAGTTCGATCCGCGCTGGTCAGGCCGGCACCGGCTGCAGCTGCTCCTGAGCGATCTCGACGAGCCGGCAGAGGGCGTTGGCGAGCCGCATCTGACCGGGGGTGCGGCAGCGGAGCTGGAGCAGCGCCGGGCTCGCCACGAGCACTGCGAGGGCGCGGGCGCGCGACACGGCCACGTTGAGGCGATTGAGGCTGTAGAGGAACTCGACCGTCCGCGGCAGGTCGTCGGCGCCTGACGTGGCCATCGAGAACACGACGACCGCCCCTTCCTGTCCCTGGAACTTGTCGACGGTGCCCACGCGCGCGCCGGCGGGGAGCTGCCGGGCGAGCTCGGCCACCTGCGCGTTGTAGGGCGCGACCACGAGGACGTCGCCGAGCGCCAGCGGGCGCGTGTCACCCCTGCAGCCGGTCCAGGGTCGGCCGAGCAGGTCGGCGACCGCGTCGGCGACCACCCCGGCTTCTTCGGGGGAGCAGCTCCGGTTGCCACGGTGGGGGACGGGAAGGTGCCGCAAGCCCGCGCCGCCGAGTGGGAGCGGGCCGTCGACGTCCTGACGGGCACACGACGGGTCGGCGGTGAGCCGGCCCTCGTAGAACGCCTCCGACACGAACCCGCACACCAGCGGGTGCAGGCGCCATGTGGTGCGCAGGAACAGGCCGCGGTCGGCGGGGATGGTGGCGTGCTCGCCCAGCAGGTGCTCGAGCGCCGAGCGGTCGGCGCCCGGAGGGTGGGTGCCCTTCGACGGCTGGGCCAGCTGCTGGGGATCGCCCAGCAGGACGAGATTGCGAGCGGACCCGGCTACGGCCAGCGCGTTGGCGAGTGACATCTGCCCGGCCTCGTCGACGAAGAGCACGTCGAACGCGCCGTCGAGCTGTTCCCGGGCAAAGAGCCACGGCGTGCCGGCGACCACGTCGACCGCGCCCCCCGCGAGGGCCTCGTCGACGACGGCGTTGGAGTCGGCGAAGCGGACGCACGGCGACGAGCAGCGCTCGTGTTCGTTGGCTTTCTGCAGCGCCCGCACCTCCACGCCCGCGTCGGCCGCGTACCGGCACACCTCGTCGAGGAGGTTGCCGATCGCGCGGTGGCTGGTGGCCGAGATGCCGACCCGACGGCCGGCGCGCACGAGCTCGACGATCATGCGGGCGCCGATCCAGGTCTTGCCCGAGCCGGGCGGGCCCTGGACCGGGAGGCAGCCGCCGTCGAGGCTCAGGGCGAGCCGGCGGGCGGCGTCGAGATCGCTCTCGCCGGGGCGGGTGAGCGCGCCGCCCATGTGGCCCTGGACACGTGGAGGCATTGACAGCAGAAGGTCACGGGCGGCGCTGTGCTCGCCGGCCGGGGTGGCGATGCCGTGGTCGAGCACCCATTGCGCGAGACGGGCGAGGGCTCGCCGTTGCACACCCGTGTCGATCGGCTTCGGCGGCACCACCGACGTGGGGTGCGGAGCGTCGCTGCGCTCGCCGCGCATGAGGTGGAGGACGCCCTCGGCGGCCTCGATGTGCGCCAGCAGCCCCGCGGGCTCCTCGGTGCGCGGGTCGAGCGGTCTCGTCCCTGCGGCGATCTTGTGCTCTTGAGACGGGTCGAAGCGGTACCGGTGCACGAGTGAGCGCTTCACGCGGTTGACCACACCCTCGTAGACGAGTCCGCCGATGGCGTCGGGGTCGTCGGCGAGCTCCTCGTCGTTGAGCGCGAGCCGGTGGTAGTAGGCCCACCACTCGGGCTTGGCCTCGCGCCGGTGCCAGTTGAGGAGCTGCGCCAGCAGCCAGCGCGCGTGCTCGTCGGGGGAGCGCGCCGCCGGGTCGTCGGGGATGCCGGCGGTGAGCCGGTGGACGAGCGCCTCGGTCTCGGCCAGCGCGACCGCGAGCTGCTCGGACCCCTCTGCGGTGTCGGGTGGCTCCGGCCGCGGCGGCGCCTCGCCGAGGCGCGCCTCGAGCTCGTCACGCCGCGCTTCGAGCCAGTCGCGCAGCCGCCAGGCCGAGACGCAGTCGGCCTCGTTGTACGCGGCCAGCGCCTCGAGGACCTGCGCGTCGCCGGACTCGAGCCATCCCTCGTAGGCCACGATGCTCGACCCGCCGTCGGCGATCGGGCCCTCGCGGGCGGGTGCGTAGAGCGGCTCGAGCTTCTTGATCGAATACGACTCCTGCGACACGCGCACGCCCTGGCGCACGACCTGGTAGAGGTCGACGAGCACCTGGCCACGAAGGAGGCGGTCGACCTCGTCCTCACGCGTGCCGTGGCGGCCCATGAGTCGCTTGAGGGCGGTGGGCTCGTAGGGCGCGTAGTGGTAGACGTGCAGGTCGGGCCGGCGATCGAGTCGGGCGACGAAGAAGTCGACGAGCTGCTCGAAGGCCCGCTTCTCGTCGGCCCGCGAGTGGGCCCAGAACGCGTGGTACCGCGGTGCCCCCTCGACGAGCTCGACGACGCCGAACAGGTACTCGAGCCCGTCGCCCTCCGCGAAGGGGTCGCCCTCGATGTCGAAGAACAGGTCGCCGGCCGACGGCGGCGGCAGTGCCCCGAGCCCCCGGCCGGGCCCGTCGGGCGCGAGGAGCTCGTAGTGGACCTGGCCAGTGGTGCGCTGGCGAATCTGCAGCTCGGCCTGATGCGTGAGCCGGTCGAGGCTGGGCGCGCTGACCCCGGGAACCCGATCGTCGACGTCGGTGCGCGCGAGCGCGGCCACCGTCTCGATGCCGGCCGCGGCCAGCTTGCGCGTCTGGTCGCGGCGCATCCCTGCCACGAGCGAGAGGTGGTCGTCGGCGCGCCGGCGCGAGTCGCAGACCTCGGCCCACCGGCACACGCCGCAGTGCTCGACCGGGTCGGGGTAGGTGGCGAGCGGCTCGCCCATGGCCGCGTCCTCGAGCCGGCGCTGGATCATGCGGTGGTACGCGGCGAACTCGCGCACGAGGTACGACTCTTCGGAGCGATCGCCGAGGACGACGTGCATGCGCTCGGGCGCCACCCCCTGCACGCCGGCGAGCTGGGCCGAGTACGCCGCCGTCTGGAGCAGGGCCGCCGCCTTGACCCTGCGGGCCAGCTTGGTGTCGAGCACCTCGTAGCCGAACGGGCCGAGGTCGGTGGGCGTGTCGACGCGGCGGAGGAAGTCGGCGTGGCCGAGCCAGCGGCCGTCGAAGAACGTGGCCTGGTACACGAGCTCGGCGCCGGCCCGCAGGGCGGCCTCGGTGTCGGCCGCGGCCCGGCGCAGGCCGGCGAGCGAGCGGTGGTCGCCGGCGATCTCGATCACCTCTCGGCCCTCGCTCCGGAGCAG
>VAXF01000220.1 GCA_005888395.1 Actinomycetota bacterium
CGCTGGACGGCCGAGATGCTCCTGATCTTCGAGCTCCGCCGGTTCGACGTGTGGCCGGTCGACGACCTCGGCGTGCGCAAGGGCTACGCGCTCACCTACGACCTGGCCGCGATGCCGCCGCCCCGCGAGCTGGCTGCGCTCGGCGACGCGTTCCGCCCGTACCGGTCGGTGGCCGCCCTCTACTGCTGGCAGGCGGTGCACCTGGCGAGAGGCGACGCGGCATAGAAAGACGCGGCATAGAAAGCAGACCAGCCGCCGTACCCTGGGCGACATGATGCGTTTCGGCGGTGGGCCCTTCCACCAGGTACTCGGGCGCGACCCGAGCCTGGTCGCGGGTGCGCACGTCGACCGCGGCCTCCTGCGGCGGGTGTGGCAGTTCGCCCGTCCCTACCGGCTGATGCTGGCGCTGTTCCTCGCCGCGATCATCGTCGACTCGCTGGTGGGCCTGGGCACACCGCTTCTCGCCCGCCACCTGATCGACAAGACGATCCCGTCACGCAACCTGCACGGCGTGACCATCATCGGCCTCGCCATGGTCGGACTCGCCCTTGCCGACGCCGGCCTGTCCATCGGCCAGCGCTGGTGGTCGGCCCGCATCGGCGAGGGCATCATCTTCGACCTCCGGGTGGCGCTCTACGACCACGTCCAGCGCATGCCCCTCGCCTTCTTCACCCGCACCCAGACGGGCGCGTTGGTGAGCCGCATGAACAACGACGTGATCGGCGCGCAGCAGGCGCTCACCGGCACGCTCGGCCAGGTTGTCTCGAACGCGATCACCGTTGCGATCACCCTGGTCGCGATGTTCGCCCTCGAGTGGCGGCTGACCCTGCTCGCGCTGTTGGTGCTGCCGGCGTTCGTCTTCCCCGCCAAACGCGTCGGCCGGAGGCTGCAGAAGATCACGCGCGAGTCGTTCCAGCTCGACGCGGCGATGAACACCACGATGACCGAGCGCTTCAACGTGTCGGGCGCGCTGTTGGTGAAGCTGTTCGGGAAGCCCGACCGCGAGGCGGCCGAGTTCTCCGACAAGGCCGGGCGCGTCCGTGACATCGGCGTCAAGAGCGCGATGTACGGCCGCGTGTTCATGACCGCGCTGGCCCTCGTGGGTGCGGTCGGCACCGCCGCCATCTACTGGTTCGGCGCCCGGCTCGTGATCGAAGGCGCTCTCAGCCTGGGCACCGTCATCGCGCTCACTGCGTACGTCGCGCGCATCTACATGCCGATCACCGCGCTGACCAACGCCCACATCGACATCATGACGGCGTTCGTGTCGTTCGACCGCGTGTTCGAGGTTCTCGACGCGCCGGTCGCGATCAAGGAGAAGCCGGGCGCGTACGACCTTGTCGACCCGGTCGGGCGCGTCGAGTTCGACGACGTGTGGTTCCGTTACCCCGCGCCGTCCACCGTGTCGCTCGCGTCGCTGGAGACCGACGGCACCGGCACCCTGTCGGACGAGCCGTCCGACTGGATCCTGCGGGGCGTATCGCTGACGATCGAGCCCGGGCAGATGGTCGCCCTGGTCGGCCCGACGGGCGCGGGCAAGACGACGATGTCGATGCTGGTGCCCCGCATCTACGACGTCACCGCCGGCGCGGTTCGCGTCGACGGCCACGACGTGCGCGACCTCACCCTCGAAAGCCTGGCCGCCGCCATCGGCACCGTCACCCAGGACGCGCACATGTTCCACGACACGATGGCCGCCAACCTCCGGTACGCCCGGCCGGGGGCGACCGACGCCGAGCTCGTCGCCGCCTGCAGGGCGGCGCGCATCCACAACCTGATCGCGTCGCTGCCCGACGGCTACGACACGATCGTCGGCGAGCGCGGCTACCGGCTCTCCGGTGGCGAGAAGCAGCGGCTGGCGATCGCGCGGGTGCTGCTGAAGCAGCCCGCCCTCGTGATCCTCGACGAGGCCACGGCCCATCTCGACTCCGAGACCGAGCTGCTCGTGCAGCAGGCGCTCGACGAGGCCCTCGCGGCGCGCAGCTCGCTCGTGATCGCCCACCGCCTGTCGACGATCCACGCCGCCGACGAGATCGTGGTGGTCGACGGGGGCCGCATCGTGGAGCGGGGCACCCACGAGCAGCTCATCGTCGCGGGCGGGCTCTACGCCGAGCTCTACGAGACGCAGTACTCGCGCAGCTCGCCGCCGGCGCTCGAGGTGGCGGCCGAGGCCGACTGACCGGCGGTCAGCCGCCGAAGCGCGGCGGGCGCTTCTCCGTGGCGGCGGCGGCGCCCTCCTTGAAGTCGGGCTCGGTCACCATGCGCGCCAGCTCGCGCTCGGCTGTCTGCGCCGCCGTGTCGAGGTCGCCCAGCAGGTCGGTCCAGAGCTGGCGCTTCATCACCGCGAGCGACGACGGCGACGTCTCCGCCGCCATGCGCCGGGCGTAGTCGAGGGTGAAGGGCAGCAGCTCATCGGCCGGCACCACGCGATTGACCAGCCCCATGTCGGCAGCCTCTTCGGCGAGCACCACCCGGCTCGAGAACAGCAGGTCGGCGGCGTGTGCCGGCCCGATGAGACGAGACAGGACCCAACTCACGCCCACCTCCGCCGGGAGCCCGAGGCGCGCGAACGAGGTCGTCAGCTTGGCACCGGCGGCGGCAAAGCGGATGTCGGCGAAGCACATCAGCACGAAGCCGACGCCGGCGGCGGGCCCGTTCACGGCGGCGATCACCGGCTTTGCCATTCCGAGCGGGAACGTGAAGCGGTGGCCGAACGGCCCTGGCTCGAACGTCACCGCGTCGCCGTCGCCGACCCCGTCGGCCGTCGCGGCGGACGGGTACTCGGCGCCGCCGGCGAGCTGGCCGAGCGCCTCGAAGTCGGCGCCGGCGCAGAAGCCGCGGCCGGCGCCGGTCACGACGACCACCCGCACTGCGGGGTCGGCGTCGGCCTGCGCGAGCACCCAGCGGTATTCCCGCTCCATGCGCGTGGTCCACGCGTTCAGGCGCTCGGGCCGGTCGACCGGTCGAGGGTGACCACCGCCACGCCGTCGGCCACCTCACGCCGGATCACCTTGAGGTCCACTCAGCTGACCTCGACGGTGCCCTTCATGAACGGGTGGATGGTGCAGACGTAGCGGTAGGTACCGGCCTTGTCGAACGTGAATAACCACGAGCCGGTGGTCATCGTCGGGCTCTTGAGGCCGTCGCCAACCACGTTGTGCGCCTGCGTGTCCTCGAACTGCCAGGTGACCTTGCCGCCGACCTTCACCGACACCGTCTTGGGCGAGAACGCGAGGTTCTTGGCCAGCACGACCGCCGATGCGCTCGGTGCCGCCGTCGACGCCGGCGCCGACGTGCTCGAGCTCTTGCCGCCGCCGCACGCCCCGGCAAGCGCGAACACGAGGGCGGTCGCGGTGGCAGTCGCGGCCATGCGTCTCATGGGGCGATCTTGTCAGCCCGGTCGGGCCGTCACCGAATCGGGCAGAATCTCGGCCATGGTTACTGAAGGCATGCTCACCGAAGGTTCGCCCGCGCCCCCGTTCGAGCTCTCCGACCAGCACGGCTCTCGCGTGTCGCTCGCCGACCTGGCCGGGAAGTGGGTCGTGCTGTGGTGGTACCCCAAGGCGTCGACCCCCGGCTGAACGATCGAGGGACAGTGGTTCCGTGACCGAGCCCCGGAGTTTGCAGCGGCCGGCGCCGAGATCGTCGGCATCTCCTTCGACCGCCCCGACGAGAACAAGGCCTTCGACGAGGCGCAGGGGTTTGGGTACCGGCTGCTGTCGGATCCCGACCGCGCCGTCGGTGAGCAGTACGGGGTGACCAACCCGCCCGACTTACCCCGAGCGCCCTATGCGCGCCGCTTCACGCATCTCATCGACCCGAGCGGGACCGTCGTGAAGATCTACGAGGTCACCGACGTGGCGACGCACCCGCAGGCGGTGCTCGACGACATCCGCCGGCTGCAGGGAGCGCCGGCGTAGAGGGATTTGCTGCTTCACTCGTTTGCATGCGCCACCCGGGCGTCGTCGCCACGCCGCCGGAGATCGCGCAGAAGATCGTCGACGTGGCGCTCTCGCCATTCGACGGCCCACCCGAGCGGTTGCGGGTCTGCGACCCCGCCGTGGGCGGTGGCGTCTTCCTCATCGCCGCGGCGCGCCACCTGGTCGGGCGCGGCGCAGACCCCGAGCTCGTCGCCCGTCACTGCCTGTTCGGGATGGACGTCGATCCCGCCGCCGTGCAGGCGACTCGCACCGCGCTCGCCACCGATCCCGGTGACCACGTTCGAGTCGGCGATGCACTCGGCGAGGGATGGAGCTTCCGCTTCGACGCCGTGGTGGCCAACCCGCCGTTCCTCAACCAGCTCGAGTCGGCGTCACGGCGCGATGCCGGGCTGGCGCGCCGCATGCGCGAGCGCTTCGGTGACGCCGCACGCGGGTACGCGGACACGTCGACGCTCTTCCTGCTCGCCGCGCTCGATCTTGTCCAACCCGGCGGCCGCGTCGCGATGATCCTTCCCGAGTCCTTCCTCGCGGCCCGCGACGCCGCGCCGGCCCGCGCCGAGCTGGCGCGCCGGGCGCAGCTCACGTGGGCGTGGCGCAGCGTCGAGCACGTCTTCGACGCCGGCGTGCGGGTGTGCGCGCTCGCCTTCACCGTCGGCGCGCCGTCGGGCCCGGCCACCGTCGAGCGGGCCGCCGGCGCTCGTTTCGCGTCACTCCCGCCCATCAGCGTCGATCCGGCGCGTCTCGCCGGCGGCGACGGCTGGTCGTGGCTGTTCCCCGAGACGGTCGACGCGCCCGAAGTCGACCTCGACGTCACCCGCACGCTCGGCGCCCACTGCCGGGCCACCGCCGACTTCCGCGACCAGTTCTACGGGCTGGCGCCGTTCGTCCTCGACGACGGCGACGACGCGCTCGACGTCCCGCTGTACCCGCGGCTCGTGACCGCTGGCCTCGTCGACCCCGCCCGCTGCCTCTGGGGACGGCGTCCGACGCGATTCGCCGGCAGGCGCTACGTGCGTCCTCGCGTCGACCTGACCCGCCTGCGCGCGGAGAGCTCGCTGGGAAGTTGGGCGAGCGCGCGGCTGGTGCCCAAGGTCGTGCTCGCGACCCAGACGCGGGTGCTCGAGCCCGTGGTCGACGAGCACGGCGACTGGATCCCGTCGGTCCCGACGATCACCGTCGAGGCACGCGCTGGTCGTCTTTGGCACGTCGCCGCCGCGCTTGCCTCGCCGGCGCTGAGCGCGTGGGCGCTCCACCACCATGCCGGCGCCGCGCTGACGGCGGACGCCATCAAGCTCAGCGCCCGCCAGGTGACGGCGTTGCCCGCCCCGGCCGAGGGACGCGACTGGGACGAGGCCGCCCAGGCGTTCGCGGCGGCATCCCACGCGTCGTCTGAGGGCGACTGGCGGACGCAGCTCGAGCACGTCGGCCAGGCGACGACCCGTGCCCACGGGCTCGACGCACCCGACCTCGTCGACTGGTGGGTCGACCGACTGCCCCGGTGGCGCTGAACGCCTGGTACCCGGGACCGCAAACCGGCTACAACGAGGCGATGACGCACCCGCTGGACGTGCTGACCGCAGGCGAGATCGAGGCCGCCGTCAAGGCGGTGCGGGCGACCGGACGCATCACCGACGCGGCCCGGTTCGCACGCATCCGTCTGCACGAGCCGTCGAAGGAGGTGCTGCTTGCGTTCACCGAGGGCGACGCGGTCGACCGAGAGGTCTGCCTGACGATCGTCCCGGGACCGGCGGCCGACCTGATCGAGACGGTCGTCGCTGTCCCGTCGGGCGAGGTGCGGTCATGGACGGAGGTGCCCGGGGTGCGGCCCGGGCTGTTGTTCGAGGAGGCGCTCAACGCCATCCTCGGCCTGAAGGCACACCCCGACTACATCGCCGCTCTCGAGAAGCGCGGCATCACCGACCTCGACCTCGTCCAGATCGACCCGTGGCCCGCGGGCAACTTCGGCCTGCCGCTCGAGGAGGGCCGGCGCATCAGCCGGTGCATCTCGTTCCTCCGCGAGTCGCCGACCGACAACGGCTACGCCCGCCCGATCGAAGGGCTTCTCGCCTTCGTCGACATGGCGCGGGGCGAGGTGCTCGAGATCGTCGACACCGGCGTGGTGCCACTGCCGCCCGAGCACGCGCGCTACTTCCCCGACGACGTCGGACCGCTGCGCACAGACCTGAAGCCGCTCGAGATCAGCCAGCCCGAGGGAGCGAGCTTCACCGTCGAGGGCAACCTCGTGCGCTGGCAGAAGTGGTCGTTCCGCGTCTCGATGGAGCAGCACGAGGGCCTGATCCTGCACACCGTCGGCTACGACGACGGGGGCCGTGTCCGCCCGATCCTGCACCGCGCGTCCGTCAACGAGATGGTGGTGCCCTACGGCGACCCCGGGCCGATGCACGGGTGGAAGAACGCCTTCGACGCCGGCGAGTGGGGACTCGGCCGCATGGCGAACTCGCTCACGCTCGGGTGCGACTGCCTCGGCGAAATCCACTACTTCGAGGTGACCTTCGCCGACGAGCACGGCAACGCGCAGGTGCTCGAGAACGGCATCTGCATGCACGAGGAGGACTACGGGATCCTCTGGAAGCACGTCGACATGTGGGCCGGCACTACCGAGGTCCGTCGGTCGCGGCGCCTCGTGATCAGCTCGATCGCAACCGCGGGAAACTACGAGTACGGCTTCTACTGGTACCTCTACCTCGACGGCACCATCCAGCTCGAGGTCAAGCTCACCGGCATCGTGTCGCCGATGGCGGTCGCGCCGGGCGAGGAGCCCGAGTACGCGAACGTCATCGCCCCGGGCGTCGCCGCCCCGCACCACCAACACCTCTTCAACGTCCGCCTCGACCTCGACGTCGACGGCGCGACCAACTCCGTCTACGAGGTGGAGGCGGAGCCGGTGCCGATGGGTGACGGCAACCCGCTCGGCAACGCGTTCCGCGCCAGGGCCACGCTCCTCGAGAAGGAGCAGCAGGCCCAACGCGTCGTCGACCC
>VAXF01000221.1 GCA_005888395.1 Actinomycetota bacterium
GGCCTCGGGCTGGCGGGCCATCGCGGTGATGGCGTTGCCCACCACCAGGCCGATGCCGATGCCCGGGCCGATGGCGGCGCCGCCATAGACGATGCCGGCGCCGATCGACTTCAGGCCGGTCTGCAGCTCACCCGGGTTCTGGGCGGCCAGGACGTGGATCAACGGGATGCCTCCTAGTGGTCGGGGTGCATGGAACCGCCGATGTAGACGGCGGTGAGGATCGTGAAGATGAACGCCTGCAGCACCGACACCAGCAGCTCGAAGCCGGTGAGCGCGACGAGCAGCGCACCGGGAACGGCGCTCCCGATGATCGTCGACGTGAACAGCGCGGTGCTCAGCACCGCGAACGTCGCCAGCAGCAGGTGGCCGGCGAGCAGGTTGGCGAAGAGCCGCACGGCCAGTGAGAACGGCCGGATGAAGATCAGCTGCAGGAACTCGAGGAACGCGATGAGCGGGAGCATGAACTTGGGAACGCCGGGCGGGATGCAGGCGGCCTTCAGGAAGCCGCCGAGGCCCTGCGACTTGATGCCCATGTACCAGTAGAGGACGAAGACCATGAGCGCCATGAACAGCGGCACCGCCATCCGCGCCGTCACCGGCATCTGGATGACCGGGATGATCTCGAACACGTTGAGCACGAAGATGAAGCAGAACATCGTGACGAGCAGCGGCAGGAAGCCCATCCCGTCGGGCCCGATCGTCTGGAGGATGACGCCCTCGCGCACGAAGTCGACGATCGACTCGGCCACGTTCTGCACGCCGGCCGGCACGAGCGCGGCCCGCCTGCCCGCCTGGCGGAAGAGGAAGAAGACGAGGATCACCGCGAGCCACATCAGGAGCACGACCTTGTTGATCGCGAACGGCGTGCCCTTGAGGAGGATGGGCTTCCAGCTGGTGAGCCGGCTGACGGGCTCGAACTCGAGCGCGAGCACACTCATGGGCGTGCCTCCGGCTTGACGCCCGGGAAGGCCAGCGACGCCGACACGTGCCGCGTCTCCCACGCCAGCAGGCCGACATGCGTGATCACGAGCGTGAGCCCGAGCGGCAGCATGTTCACCCAGCCCTGGTGGCGGGCGACGGTCAGGGCGACGAGCACGAGCCCCATCCGCAGCACGAACCCGCCGAGGGCCGCCGCCATCAGCAGCGTCACCGAGATGCGGGCCGCCCACGACAGCAGCGCGGCGGCGAGCGCGAAGTTGAGGAGCACGACGCCGACGCCGTAGGCACCGGAGAGCGCGCCGTTGATGCCCCAGCCGATGCCGGCGACCAGCACCAGCAGCGGCAGCACCGGCAGCCCCCGCCGGATCATGTCGAACGCCACCTCGCGCTCGACGGCCGGCGTCTCGGTCGGGGTCGTCACGGCGGTCACGGCCGCCTCGCCCACGGCATGCGGTCCTCGTGGGCCTTCATGTCGGCCGCGTACCGGTAGTAGCTGGAGGTGCCCAGGCCGACGACGGCGAGGACGAAAAGGACGATCGTGAACGCCGGCGAGGTGCCCAACCAGCGGTCGAGCAGCCACCCGGCCCCGCCCATCACGATCGGCGTCACGGCCAGCTCGAACGCCCGCGCCAGCGCCTCCCCGAAGCCGTCGTACGTCTCGCGCCGATCGAGCAGGTCCACCCTTGCCCCCGCTTGTGAATGGATGCACAAAGTCTATTGGTGCCCCCGCCGCCCGGCAAGTTAGACCGCCCGACCCCGAGCCCGCCCTGTCGTCACCTGCTCGACGAAGACGCCGACGGGCGTCCGCGACGTGAACTCGAGCAGGTGCCAGCCGGCGTTGAGGAGGGCGTTGCGCCGGATCGGGTCGCGGTCGAATGCGAGCCGCGTCCCGTGGTGATCAAATCCAAGCAGCTCGATGCCCACCTGCTCGGCCGGGTAGGCGAGGTCGATGTGGTACAGCCCGCGGGCGGTGAGCACCGGTTGCTGCTTCACCGGCTCCGGAAGGCCGGCGCGCCGGAGTGCCCGCAGAGCCGCGAGCTCGAGGTCGCTGTCGGCACGCTCGTCGCCCTCCACGTGCGCGTCGATCAGCGTGGCGATCACCGCCTTGCCACGGAAGGTGTCGTAGCGCCGGAAGCAGCGGCGCACGTCATCGACTGAGCACAGCCGGCGGCGGCGCGCGTCGTTGAACGCTGTCTCGACCACATACGGGCTCAACACACCCGCAAGATGGATCAGCGTCGGCGCCGGCTTCGTTACCGGCACGCCGCGATGCACTGTGATGTCGCCGGCGTCCGCCACGACGGCGCGATGCACGAGGATGCCGCGTGCCTTGGGTGAGTGGGAACCGATGTTCGTCACCTCGGGCACCTCGGGCGGCGCCACACCCGCGAAGCGCCACAGCCACGCAGCCGACCGGTGCGAGGCGACAGCAGCCGGCCCGATCGCGAGGCAGGCAGCCAGAAGCGTCGCCTCCTCCGTGTCGGGCGCTCCTCCAACCAGGTACACGCCCGCGCGCACCGGCCGCAGCACGCGGGCCCGCACGCGCCGGCTGATCGCGCTCGCGGACAGGCCGAGCGAGAGCAGCTGCGGCCGGGTGACGACGCCGTGCTGCCCGGCCGCGACCGCCGCCATCCGCTCGTCGATGGTCCACACGGCAGCGGAGTCAAGCAGCGGGCTGGGACAGTCACGCCCTGTCGCCCAAGCCCGCCGGATCGAGGGAGAACTTTCGGTCGGGAGGCGACCGAAAGTTCTCCCTCGCCCGCAAAAATTGGCGTCAGTGCGGCGCGTGGGCGCGGTGGCCGTTGCCCTCGAGGGGCAGCGCGGGCTGGAGGTCGTCGGCGTCGAGGCCACGGCCGTTCCGGCGCACGCCGGGGTGGAAGAGGCTGTAGAGGGCGACGGCGAGGCCGGCCGCCACGAAGGGCACGATGGCGTTCCCCTGCCCGCTGTAGGTGGGGATGAGGACGACGCCGGAGAGGATGGCGGTCCACGCCCACAGGATCAGCACCGACCGGCGCTGGCCGTGGCCGAGGCGCATGAGCCGGTGGTGCAGGTGCTCGCGGTCGGGGCGCGAGATGCCGGCGCGCCGAACCGCACGTCGCAGCACCGCGAAGAGCGTGTCGACGATCGGCACGCCGAGGATGAAGAACGGGATGAACAGTGGCGCGAAGAAGAAGTAGGTCTGGCCGCTGAACTGGTCGGCGGTGCGGCCACCGACCACCATCGTCGACGACGCCATCAGCAGCCCCAGCAGCAGCGCGCCGGCGTCGCCCATCATGATGCGCGCCGGGTGGAAGTTGTGCGGCAGGAACCCGACGCACACCGCGCACGCGATCACGGCGACGA
>VAXF01000222.1 GCA_005888395.1 Actinomycetota bacterium
CATCTCGCCGTCGATCTCGTGCGCGAGCACCATGGCGTCGAGGTCGACCTCGCCACCATCCCCCAAGAGGACGAGGTCTACGACCTGCTCTGCGCGGCCGACACCGTTGGTGTGTTCCAGGTCGAGAGCCGGGCCCAGATGGCGACGCTGCCGCGCCTGAAGCCGCGCTGCTTCTACGACCTTGTCGTCGAGGTCGCCCTCATCCGGCCGGGGCCCATCCAGGGCGGCTCGGTGCACCCCTACCTCCGCCGGCGCAACGGGCAGGAGCCCGTCACCTACCTGCACCCGCTGCTCGAGCCGTCGCTCGAGAAGACGCTCGGGGTGCCGCTGTTCCAGGAACAGCTCATGCAGATGGCCATCGACGTCGCCGGCTTCAGCGCCGCCGAGTCCGACAAGCTGCGCCAGGCCATGGGCTCGAAGCGCAGCCACCAGCGCATGGAGGCGCTGCGGGCGCGCCTGTATGCCGGCATGGCCGAGCGCGGCATCACCGGCGAGGTGGCCGATGTCATCTACGAGAAGCTCGCCGCCTTCGCCAACTTTGGCTTCCCCGAGAGCCACTCGGTGTCGTTCGCCTACCTCGTGTACTCCTCGGCGTGGATAAAGCACCACTACCCGGCCGCGTTCACAGCCGCGCTGCTGAACGCGCAGCCGATGGGCTTCTGGTCGCCGCACACGATCGTGCAAGACGCCCGCCGTCATGGCGTCGTCGTGCGCGGGCCCGACGTCAACGCCAGCGCCGCCGATGCGACGTTGGAGAAGGCCCGCCCGGGAGGCGGGCCCAAAGACGGAGTCGATGGTGTGAGGCTCGGGCTGTCCTACGTGCGCAATGTGGGCAGCGAGCTGGCAGAGCGAATCGCCGGTGGCCGGCCGTGGTCGTCGATGGAGGAGCTGGTGCGGGGCACGGGCGCGTCGCGGCTCGCGGTCGAGGCACTCGCCACCGCGGGCGCGTTCGGTTGCTTCCAATTGCACAGGCGACCGGCGCTGTGGGCGGCGGGCGCGGTGTCGCAGGCCGCGCCCGACCGGCTCGACGGGGTCGTCACGGGCGTCGAGGCACCGCCGCTCCCGGGCATGTCGCCCGTCGAGCTGAGCGCGGCCGACATGTGGGCCACCGGTCTCTCACCCGACAGCCACCCGACGCAGTTCGTGCGCGACGTGCTCGACCGGCTCGGCGCGGTCACCGCCGCCGGCCTGCACGACGTCGGCGACGGCGAACGCGTCCTCGTCGGGGGCGTCGTCACCCACCGGCAGCGCCCGGCAACCGCGCAGGGCACGACGTTCCTCAACCTCGAGGACGAGACCGGTCTGGTGAACGTTGTCTGCTCGCGGGGGTTGTGGACGCGCTACCGACGGGTGGCCCGGACCGCGGCGGCCCTGCTGGTACGTGGCCGCCTGGAGCGGGCCGACGGGGTCGTCAACGTGGTGGCCGACCGCCTCGACCGCCTGCCGCTCTCGGTGGCCACCCGCTCCCGGGATTTCCGGTGAGCGAGCGAAGGCGAGCGAACCAATGTGTCCGGTGAGCGAGCGAAGGCGAGCGAACCAATGTGTCCGGTGAGCGAGCGAAGGCGAGCGAACCAATGTGACAGTCGTCAACTGGCCCTTGACGCCAGGGTGGACGTCAATCCAAGATTGACGCGATGCAGGAGCCGACCCTCGACGACCTCGTGAAGCTGGTCGAGAACCGGTACGGCAAGGGCACCGAGCTCGAGCGGCTGGCCGGGGCGGTGGCGATCTCCGAGGAGCTGGCCGGCCTGGCCGACGAGCTGGTGGGCCGCTTCGTCGAGGAGGCCCGGAAGGCCGGATGTTCGTGGGCCCAGGTCGGCGGCCAACTGGGTGTCACCAAGCAGGCGGCCCAGCAGCGGTTCGTGCCGATGGGGTGGGGGCGTGGCTGGCGGCCGCCGAGGCGCTGGTCGCGGGTGGGGGCGGCGGTGCAGGCCGGCACCGGCCCCTTCGAGCGTTTCACCGACCGCGCCCGGAAGGCAGTGGTCGCGGCGCAGGAGGAGGCGCAGCGCCTCAACCACAACTACATCGGCACCGAGCATCTGCTGCTCGGCATCCTCGTCGACAGCACGAGTGTCGGCGCGCGGGCGGCCGCCGCGCTCGGCCTCTCCCTCGAAGGCGCCCGCGCGAAGGTCGAGGAGATCATCGGTCGCGGGCCGGTCCCTCCGACGCCGCCGGTGCCGTTCACGCCCCGCGCCAAGAAGTCGTTCGAGCTGGCGCTGCGGGCCGCGCTCGAGCTCCACCACAACTACATCGGCACCGAGCACCTCCTCATCGGCCTCGCACGCGAGGAGAAGGGTGTCGCCGCCGACGTGCTCCACAGTGTGGGCGCTGACGACGTCGCTCTCCGCGAAAAGGTGGTCGAGCTGCTGCGCGACCTGCGCTGATCAGACCTCGGCGAAGAACTCCAGCAGCGTGGCGTTGACCTGCTCGTACCGCTCGAACGGGCCGGCGTGGCCCGCGTCGGCGATCTCGACGTAGCGGCAGTCGGGGATGGCCTTGGCCACCTCCTGGCACTGCGGAACTGCGGTGAGCATGTCGTGCTCGAAGGCGATCACCATGCTCGGCACGCGCACGCCGCCGAGGGCTTCCAGCCGGTTGTCGTATTCGCGGTCGGCGAGGTGCTGGCCCAGGCGGCCCGGCCCGGTCCACGCCGGCGCCGCCACCTGGAACTCGACCATCAGCTGGACGCCGTCCTCGTCGCGCAGCGTCGCGGGGGCGAAGAGCGAGGGCATACCGCTGATGACGTCGTACAGCCTCGGCAGCTCGATGCCGCTCTCGTCGAGCTCCACCCACGACCGGGTGAGGTAACGCATGTACGCGTCCTGCCGGCCGAACGTGCCCATCATCACCGCGGCTCGCACGAGGTCGGGTCGGGCGAGGGCGAGCTCCTGGGTGATGAGGGCGCCGAGGGACGTACCTGCCACGCGGCAGGGGCCGAGACCGAGGTGCTCGATGAGCGCGGCCGCGTCCTCCGCCAGCAGCTGCACGGTGTAAGGCGGCGGCGTCGCCTCCGACGGCGGCACGCCGCGGTTGTCGTAGGTGACCACCTTGTAGCCCGCGCCGGTCAGCGCGGGCACCTGGAACAGCTGGTAGCTGAACGCCGGCTGTCCGGTGCCGCACACGAGCAGCACCGGTTCGCCCTCGCCGTGGACGTCGTACGCAAGGTTGACCCCGTTGACCGTCGCCTCTGCCATGGCTTCTGCATACCATCACCGAATGGCGACTGCGACCCCCGGCCCCACGCCCAACCCCGACGCGATGCGGTTCCAACTCGACGTGACGCTGCCCGAGACGATGAACTTCACGAGCGCCGACGCGGCCGCCGCCGACGCGTTCGCGGCGGCCGTGTTCGCGGCACCGGGTGTCAGCACCGTGTTCGGCGTCAACGACTTCGTGACCGTGACGCGCCTGCCGGGCGCCGAGTGGGATCCGATCGTCACCGCCGTCCAGCAGGCCGCCGCCGCCCACCTCTGACCGGTCAGCGGCTGTAGGTCACCAGGGTCTGGCCCTCGGCGACGGCGAGGGCGGCGATCGAGCGTCGCACGTCGTCGGCAGAGGCGCCGGCGTGCAGCGTCAGCGGCGCGGAGAGCGCGTAGATGGCCACCACGTAGTGGTGGGTGCCGCCGCGCTTCGGCGGGCACGGTCCGCCGTAGCCCACCTTGCCGTAGTCGTTCCGCGCCTGCTTGCCGGGGGGCGGCTTGCCGAGTGCGATGCTGCCGTCCTGGGCCGGCATCCCGAACACTGCCCAGTGCACGAACCGGCCGCCCGGAGAGTCGCGATCGACCATTAGCAGCGCAAGCTCCTTGGCGTTCGCTGGCACGCCCACCCACTGGAAGGCGGGCGAGACGTTGTCGCCGTCGCATGTGTAGAGGCGGGGGAGGCGGGCGGCGTTGATGACGTAGGGAGTCGCGAGCTCCATCGTCTTGGGCGCCGAAGGAACCGCGACCGGGTGCGAGCTGCTGCACGCGACGAAGGAGGCGAGCACGGCGGCGGTGACAAGTGCGCGACGCACGATCCGCGACCCTAGCGAGTCGTAGGCTGCGTCCTCGTGCCCCTGTTCGAGCTCGACGGCCGATCGCCGCGCGTCCATCCCGAGGCCTTCGTGGCGCCGACGGCCACGCTCGTCGGCGACGTCACCATCGAGGCCGGCGCATCCGTCTGGTACGGCGCCGTACTGCGCGCCGACTACGCGCCGGTCGTCGTCCGCGCCGGCGCGAACGTGCAGGACGGATCGATCCTGCACGGGCCGCCCGGCCTGGTCATGGAGGTCGGTCCGGGCGCGACGGTCGCCCACCTGTGCGTCGTGCACGGCGCCGTGCTCGAGGAGGAGTGCCTCGTCGCCAACGGCTGCACCGTGCTCGACGGTGCGCGCATCGGCGCTCGCAGCATGGTCGCGGCCCACTCCCTGGTGGCTGCCGACGCGGTCATTCCGCCCGGAGTCCTCGCCGCCGGCAGCCCGGCGGTCGTGAAGCGCCCGATCGACGGCACGCCCGCGGAGTTCTGGGTGCGGACGAATCCCGGTGCCTACCGCGAGCTCGCCGTCCGCCATCGCCTCGGGGTGCGGCAGGTGGGTTGAAGTTAGGGTGCGTTCATGCCCTGGGATTTCGAGACCGAGCCGGAGTTCGAGGAGAAGCTCGAGTGGATGCGGGGGTTCGTCCGTGACGAGATCTACCCGCTGGAGACGCTCGACCTCGACGAGATCGCCTTCCGGCGGCTGACCGACCCGCTCAAGCAGGAGGTCAAGGACCGCGGGCTCTGGGCCGCCCATCTGCCGCCTGAGATGGGTGGCGGTGGGTTCGGCCAGGTGAAGCTCGGGCTGATGCACGAGATCCTCGGCGCGTCGAGCTACGCGCCGTCGATCTTCGGCAACCAGGCTCCCGACTCTGGCAACGCCGAGCTCATCGCCGTCGGTGGCAGTGATGAGCAGAAGGAGCGGTGGATGCGTCCCCTGCTCGACGGGAAGCTGCGCAGCGCGTTCTCGATGACCGAGCCGGGCGCGGGTGCCGACCCGACGCTCATCAAGACGAGCGCGGTCCGCGACGGTGACGAGTGGGTGATCAACGGCCACAAATGGTTCTCCTCGAACGGGTCCATCGCCGACTTCCTCATCGTCATGTGCGTCACCAACCCCGACGTCCACCCCTACCAGGGCTGCTCGATGATCCTCGTGCCCGCGGATACGCCGGGGGTCGACATCCTGCGCGACATCTCGACGATGGCCGATCCGGAGCCCCACTTCCGGCGGTTCGGGGGTCACTCCGAGATCCTCTACGAGAACGTGCGCGTGCCCTACGACAATCTGCTCGGCCGCGAAGGCGACGGGTTCGTGCTGGCGCAGAAGCGCCTGGGCCCGGGGCGGATCCATCACTGCATGCGCTGGCTGGGCCAGGGGCGGCGGGCCTTCGACATGCTCTGCGAGCGGGCCGTGTCGCGCTACGTCCACGGCTCCTACCTGGCAGAGAAGCAGACCATCCAGAACTGGGTGGCCGACTCGGCGGCGGAGATGCAGGC
>VAXF01000223.1 GCA_005888395.1 Actinomycetota bacterium
AAGGAGATTCACCCGCCTGGCGCTCGGCACCACCCTGGCCGTGGGCTCGCTCGGTGCGCTCGGGGTCTTCGGCCTGCCGGCCGCCCACGCCGTCGGTCCCGCCGGGACGACGTGCTTAGGGCCGAACGGCTTCATCGCCGCGGGGACGGTGACAGACGGGCCGACGCCGAGTGGTCCGCCTGCGCCGAGCGTCAACTGCGCACCCTTCGTCGAGCCGGCTGGTTCGGGCGGGGGCTGGGTCGGTGGCGACTCGGTGCTCTGGACCGTCACGACCAGTATCTATGTTGCGAAGGACAGCGCCGGCCAGGCGTGCGGCTTCAGCACGACCGCACCCTTCACCGCGTCCGGGAAGGGCCCGGCAAGCGGCGGGGTCGGCTGCCTCGCACCGGGTGCCAGCGTCTCGGTGACCGCGAGCTAGTCGCTCTACCTCACTCACGTCGTTCGAGGGCCCGGGTTCATGCCCGGGCCCTCGGTCGCGCTCGGTAGCGTCGCCCCGTGCCGCCCGAGGGAATCGAGTTGACGCGCGTGCCCGCGCACGTGGGCGTGGTGATGGACGGCAACGGGCGCTGGGCGCGCCGGCGGGGACTGCCGCGCACCGAGGGCCACGGCGCCGGCGAGGAGGCGCTGTTCGACACGGTCGAGGGCGCGCTCGACATCGGCATCCGCTGGCTGACCGTCTACGCGTTCTCGACGGAGAACTGGAAGCGCCCCGCCGACGAGGTCCGCTACCTCATGCGCTTCAACGAGTCGCTGCTGCTGCGGCGGCGCGACGAGCTCAACGACCGCGGCGTGCGCATCCGTTTCGCCGGCCGGCGCGACTGGCGGGTGCCGCGCCGGCTCGTCCGCCGCATGGACGAGGCCCTCGACCTGACGGCCAAGAACAAGACGATGACGCTGACGATTGCGTTCAACTACGGCGGGCGGGCCGAGATCGTCGACGCGGTGCGGCAGCTGATCGCCGACCGCACGCCCGCGAATCGCGTCGACGAGCGGGCGATCCGCCGCCACCTGTACGTGCCCGACATGCCCGACCCCGACCTGGTGATCCGCACGTCGGGGGAGTACCGGATCTCCAACTTCCTGCTGTGGGAGCTGGCCTACAGCGAGCTGGTGTTCACCGACGTCCTCTGGCCCGACTTCCGCCGCACCGACCTGTTCGACGCCGTGCGCGAGTACCAGCGCCGCGAGCGCCGCTACGGCGCCGTCGACACCTGACGCGGCGCCCCCGCCCCTCCGTTCTGGGTCGATATCTGCACACGGGAGCGTGCAGATATCGACCCAGAACGCCGTGGGGGAAGAACTACAACGGCGTAACCTTGACCCGATGAGTCTCTACCGGGACCAGGGGGTGGTGCTGCGCACCATCAAGCTCGGGGAGGCCGACCGCATCGTCACCCTCGTCACCGCGGGCCACGGGAAGGTGCGGGCGGTGGCCAAGGGGGTGCGCAAGACCAAGAGCCGGTTCGGGTCGCGGCTCGAGCCGATGAGCCACGTCGACCTCCTGCTCTACGCCGGGCGCGAGCTCGACGTCGTCACCCAGGCAGAGGTGCTCGACCACTTCCGGCCGGTGCGCGAGGACCTCGGCCGGCTGGCGCGGGCCACCGCGATGCTCGAGGCCGTCGACCAGGTGGCCCAGGAGCGGGAGCCCAACGTCGGCCTCTACCAGATGCTCGTGGGCGCGCTGCGGGCCCTCGCCGCCCGTGACGCCCCGCTGCTCGTGCCCGCGTTCTTCTGGAAGCTGCTCGCCCTCGAAGGCCTCCACCCGATGCTCGACGTGTGCGTGTCGTGCGGGGCGCCCGACGACCTCGTGGCCTTCGACCTCG
Source organism: Actinomycetota bacterium (assembly GCA_005888395.1). GTDB lineage: Bacteria > Actinomycetota > Acidimicrobiia > Acidimicrobiales > AC-25 > AC-25. Next base: position 1,824 of record VAXF01000223.1, read on the forward strand.
AGAGCGGCGGCGCCCTGTGCCGGTCGTGCCGGCGCGGCGTGGCGCTGTCGGCCGACGCCCTCGCCCTCCTGCGCCGCATCCTCGGCGGCGACCTGGCCGGCGCCCTCAATGAGGTCCCCGACGCCACCACGCGCGAGGTCGACGTCCTCGCCACCAGCGCCATCGAGCACCACCTCGAGCGCCGCCTGCGCTCCGCAAGTCTCCTCGACTGCGTGTAGCCCCCGCGTAGGCTTCTTCGCATGCCGGACCTCACCGAGCTCGTCGTCAACCTGTGCAAGCGGCGCGGGTTCGTGTTCGCCTCGAGCGAGATCTACGGCGGGTTCCGGTCGACCTACGACTACGGGCCGCTGGGCGTCCTGCTCAAGCGCAACGTGATGGACGCGTGGTGGCGGGCGATGGTGCAGGAGCGCAACGACATCGTCGGCATCGACGCCGCCGTCCTCATGCACCCCCGCGTGTGGGAGGCGTCCGGCCACGTCGAGACGTTCACCGACCCGCTGGTCGACTGCCGCAACTGCAAGGAGCGCTGGCGCGAGGACCAGATCGAGGGCGTCTGCCCGAAGTGCGGCTCCAGCGACTTCACGCCGGCGCGCGCCTTCAACCTGATGTTCAAGACGAACGTGGGCCCGGTCGAGCACGAGGGGTCAATTGCCTATCTGCGGCCCGAGACGGCGCAGGGCATCTTCGTGAACTTCCTCAACGTGGTCCAGGCCAGCCGCAAGAAGCCCCCGTTCGGCATCGCCCAGATGGGCAAGTCGTTCCGCAACGAGATCACGCCCGGCAACTTCATCTTCCGCACGCGCGAGTTCGAGCAGATGGAGATGGAGTACTTCGTGCCGCCCGCGGAGAGCTCGAAGTGGTTCGAGTACTGGTGCGGCGAGCGGATGCGCTGGTACACCGACCTCGGCATCCCCGCCGGCAAGCTGCGCCTGCGCGACCACGACGCCGACGAGCTCAGCCACTACTCGGTCGGCACGGCCGACGTGGAGTTCGAGTACCCCTGGGGGTGGGGCGAGCTCGAGGGGATCGCCCAGCGCACCGACTACGACCTCACCCGCCACGCCGAGTTCTCGGGCCAGAAGCTCGAGTACTTCGACCAGGCCAGCGGCGAGCGCTACGTCCCCTACCGGCGTCGGCCGGTCGATGATGGCGTTCCTGCTGGCGGCCTACGACGAGGACGAGGTCGGCGGCGAGAAGCGCGTGCTCCTCCGGCTCGACCACCGGCTGGCGCCGATCAAGGTCGCCGTCCTGCCGCTGTCGAAGAACGAGCGCCTCAGCCCGACGGCGAGAGAGGTGCTCCACGTGCTCCAGCCCCACTTCATGTGCGAGTACGACGAGACCCAGTCGATCGGCCGTCGCTACCGCCGCCAGGACGAAGCGGGCACGCCGTGGTGCGTCACCGTCGACTTCGAGACGCTCGACGACCGCGCCGTCACCGTCCGCGACCGCGACACGCTGGCCCAGGACCGCGTGTCGATCGACAAGCTCGTCGACCACCTGAGGGAGCGACTGACGTGAGATACGTCTACGGCTTCGGCCAGAAGCACAGGAAGCCGCCGATGTCGATGAAGGACCTGCTCGGCGGCAAGGGCGCCAACCTGGCCGAGATGACATCGGTGCTCGCGCTCCCCGTGCCGCCCGGCTTCACCATCACGACCGACGCCTGCCGCGCCTACATGGACGGCGGCTGGCCGGCGGGTCTCGACGACGAGGTCGCCAAGCACGCCAAGCAGCTCGAGAAGGCGATGGGCAAGCAACTGGGCGACCCGGCCGACCCGCTGCTCGTGAGCGTGCGCTCGGGGGCGAAGTTCTCGATGCCGGGGATGATGGACACCGTCCTCAACCTCGGCCTCAACGACAAGTCGGTCGTGGGTCTCGCCAAGCAGACGAGCGACGAGCGGTTCGCCTACGACTCCTACCGCCGGTTCGTGATGATGTACGGGCGCATCGTGCTCGGCATCCCCGGCGAGGAGTTCGACGCCGAGTTCGAGAAGATCAAGGAGAAGGCGGGCACCGACAACGATGCCGAGGTGCCGGCCGACCTGCTCGCAAACGTCACCGAGACGTTCAAGGCGATCGTCAAGAAGCACACCAAGAGGGCGTTTCCCCAGGACCCGCAGAAGCAGCTCCGCGGCGCCATCGAGGCGGTGTTCCGGTCGTGGAACGGCGCCCGGGCCATCGCCTACCGCGTGCGCGAGCGCATCCCGCACGACCTCGGCACCGCGGTGAACGTGCAGACGATGGTGTTCGGCAACCGCGACGACAACTCGGGCACGGGCGTCGGCTTCACGCGCGACCCCGCCACGGGCGCGCAGGGCGCGTACGGCGACTTCCTGGTCAACGCCCAGGGCGAGGACGTCGTGGCCGGCATCCGCAACACCCTGCCGCTGTCGGCGCTGAAAGACCGCTTCCCGAAGATCTACAAGGAGCTGCTCGACATCTTCGCCCGGCTCGAGCGCCACTACCGCGACATGTGCGACACGG
>VAXF01000224.1:0-509 GCA_005888395.1 Actinomycetota bacterium
GTCGAACGAGAACTCGGCGGCGTTCGCGCCGGTCTTTAAGATCACGAGCGGAGCCGTGGTACCCGCTGTCCCCGTGTTGGTGATGGTGAAGGTGATTGCAGGGGTGGGCCCGGTGCCGTTCGGAACGTTCCCAAAGTTGTAGCTGCCCGGGCTGATCACGAGGTGGGCGATCGTGCCGGTGCCGCTCAGGGCGGAAGAAGCAGTGCCGCCGTGGCTCGCCGACACCCTCAGGCTCGTGTGCTTGTTGCCGCCACTCCTGGGATCGAACTGCACGGAGATCGTGCAGGTGACGCCTGCCGCGAGCGTCGCCCCGTTCGCGCACGTCCCCCCGCCGACGATCGTGAACTGGGTCGTGTCCCCTCCGCTTATCGTCGGGGTGAACGGGCCACTCGTCACGGTCCCGGTGTTGGTGACGGTGAACGTGTTCGTCGAGCTCCCGAAGTTCACCACGACGTTGCCGTAGCCGTAGACGGTCGGGGTGATCACGAGGGCGCTCGTCGCGGTGCCGG
>VAXF01000224.1:576-6837 GCA_005888395.1 Actinomycetota bacterium
GCGTGAAGGTAGTTGTGATCGTGCAGGTGGCGGCCGGCGCGAGCGAGCCGCAGGCGGAGATACTCGGGAACTCGGTGGCGTTCGCCCCGCTCAGCGAGAGCGAGATCGCACCGGAGGGCGTCGTTCCCGTGTTGCTGACCGTGAATAACTGCGGACCGCTCGATCCGCTCGCCGGGACGCTCCCGAAGTTCGCGCTGGGGGGGCTGATCGCGAGCTGCGCGTTAGTAGCCGTGCCGGTCAGCGAGGCCGACGTGGTACCTCCGGGCGTCGCCGAGACATTCAGCTTCGCGCTCCTGGTTCCGGAAGCCGACGGGCCGGGATGGAACTTGACGCTGACGGTGCAGGTGCCGCCGGGCGCGATCGTCACGGTGACCGGTCCGGACGGGAGGCAGCTCCCGCCGGTCACCTCGAACTCGCTTGCGTTCGTTCCGCTCTTCGAGATGCTCACAGCACCGCTCGTCTGCACGGTGGCGGTGTTGGTGATGGTGAAGGTGAACGACGACGTCGACGATCCCGCCACGACGGAGCCATAGTTGTGGCTGGTCGGACCGATCGTGAGATGAGCGCCGGTGCCGGCCGATGCCGGAGTCGCGGACACGATTGCGGCGATCACACTGACGATCGCAATGACCGCGCCAACCCGCACGCGAGTACCTCCGAAGGCTGTTCTCATGCTCTGGGCCCCTCTCGTCCGGATCATCGGTGCCGCAAGATCTCGTCCTGATCGAAGGGCCAGTTGCCGCGGCGGGCGCCCGGAGACGCCCTGAACCGCCGCATCGCTGATCGTTCGGTCACTGGCAACGCTCGCTTCTTGACGCAATGCCGACCACCGAGCACGTCATCGAACGACTGAGGATCCCACGCATCCGGTACCCCGGATAGACACGATTCGGAAATGACAAACCGTGACCACGATGCGCATGGCCCCCGGAGACCGGTCCGTCCGGGGGTTTGCAGCAACGTCGCGAGAATGGCGACCGTGGGTGTGAAAGGCTGCTCCGCCATGAGCAGCGCCACGAACGAGATCGACATCGAACGTCCGGCGGACGACGTGTGGAAGGTGGTGCGCAACTTCGGTGGGCTTACCGAGTGGATGCCGGGCATCGACTCGTGCCGCGTCGAGGGCGACGACCGCATCCTCGAGATGATGGGCATGGAGCTGACGGAGACGCTCCTGCGGCTCGACGACGACGCACGTACCCTGGCTTACGGCATCACCAAGAGCCCGATGCCGATCGAGCACCACGAGGCGACGATTGCGGTCACGCCGATCGACGACCGGACGTCGCAGGTGACGTACACCGTCAACGTCGCGCCGGACTCGATGACCGACGTGATGAGCAACGCTTACGCGGGCGCACTGCAGGCACTGAAATCCCAGCTCGAGTCGTAACGGCGTCGCATCGGGACTTGACCGCGAGATCCGCGGGGTTTCGCGCGGTGCGCACCTCGGGAGCGCGAGCCAGCCGAGCCACCGAAATACCCGCTGACAAGACCGTTCGTTGGTGGGCGATGAGGGTCTTGATCCCCCGACCTCTGCCGTGTGAAGGCAGCGCTCTTCCGCTGAGCTAATCGCCCCGGCACTCACGATACCCGGGTGCTTTGGCGATCCCCGGTGTCGGCGGGTCTAATCGGGGGATGCGCATCGGCATCATCGCCCCGCCGTGGGCACCGGTGCCGCCCGCGCTCTACGGCGGCATCGAGCTGATCGTCGACCGGCTCGCTACCGGGTTCCAGGCGGCGGGCCACGACGTGCTGCTCTTCACCACCGGCGACTCCACGTGCCCGGTCCCGCGGCAGTGGGTCCTGCCGGAGGCCGAGGGCGAGCGCATCGGGGTGGTGGTGCCGGAGATGCGCCACCTCATCCACGCGTACGAGGCGGTGCGCGACTGCGACATCGTCCACGACCACAGCGTCGCCGGCCCGCTCTACGCCGGCCGCTTCCCCGATCTGCGGGTCGTCACGACGATCCACGGCGAGTTCAACGACGAGATGACCGACATCTACACGGAGATCGCGCGCACGGTGCCGATCATCGCCATCTCCCATGCCCAACGCCGTCCGGTGCCACAGCTTCCGATCGCGCGTGTGATCCACCACGGCATCGACGCATCCGACTTCCCGTTCGGCACGGGCGCCGGCGGGTACTGCCTCTACCTGGGGCGGATGGCCCCCGGCAAAGGAGCACATCGCGCCGTCGCCGTCGCCCGCAAGGCCGGGATGGCCCTGCTGATGGCGGCCAAGATGCGCGAGCCGTGGGAGCGCGAATACTTCGAGACGCAGGTGGAGCCCCACCTGACCGACGAGATCCGTTACCTCGGCGAGGTGCCGCACGAGCAGAAGCTCGAGCTGCTCGCGGGTGCCGCCGCGCTGCTGTTCCCCATCCGGTGGAACGAGCCGGTCGGGTTGGTCATGTTGGAGGCGATCGCGTGCGGCACGCCGGTGCTCGCCTTCCCCGAGGGCGCCGCGCCGGAGGTGGTCGAGGACGGGAAGACGGGCTTCCTCTGCCATGACGAGGCCGCGATGGTCGAGGCGCTCGGGCGCCTGGGCACCATCGACCGCCGAACGTGTCGCGCCGCGGTCGAGGGGTACTTCTCGACGCAACGCATGGTGCGCGAGCACATGACGTAGCGCGATAGCAGGCTCACCCAGCATCGCGGGCGCGACGCTCGACCACGTGGCGCTCGCCGTCGAGCGGTGGGCGGACGCGTGGCCGCGCTATGCCGTCGACCTCGGAGGAGAGTGGGCATCGGGGGGACAGGGGCCCGGGTTCGCGCCTTCGCAGCTTCGGTTCGCCAACGGCGCCAAGCTCGAGCTCATCGCGCCGCATCGCGTCGAGGACAACGACTTCCTCCGGCGGTACCTCGACCGCCACGGCCCCGGCCCTCACCACCTCACCTACAAGGTGGCCGACCTCGCGGGCGCGCTGGACGCCGTGCGCGACGCGGGGTTCCACCCCGTCGGTGTCGACGTGTCCGACCGCACGTGGAAGGAGGCGTTCCTCCACCCCGCCGAGGCGTGTGGCGTGGTTGTGCAGCTCGCGCAGCCGTCGGGCGCAGGCTGGAAGACGCCAGCGCCGGCCGGGTTCCCCACCGCCCGCGCCGAGCCGGCATCGCTCACCCACGTGGCCCATGCCGTCGCGGACCTCGGCGCTGCCCGCCGCCTGTTCGCCGACGTCCTGGGCGGCGAGCCCGTCGACAGCGACGGGGGATCCGTCGAGCTGGCGTGGCCCGATGCCGCACTCCGGGTGCGCCTCGTGACGCCCAACGTCCGGAACGAGCTCGACGGGCGCCCGGGTCGCGTGGAGCACCTCGCGTTCGATTGCCCGAACCCGTCCGGCGTGCCCGGCGCCGTGGACATCGGCGGGGACATTGACGGCGAACGGCACGAAGTGCCGCCCGACATGGCCGGTGGTGTCCGGCTGGTGCTCCGCTCCTGTCACCATTGAGTGGCAGTGGGCCGGGACAGGGACGCTCGAGCCGAGACGAGGAGCAGCGAGGCGCACCTGCTCCTCCCGTTCCGCGTCTGGACGGTCCGCGTCGGTGTCATAACGACCGCCCTGGCGCTGTGGGTCCTTGCTCTGTACCCGCTCCTGCCCGGTCACCGCCCTGTCGACGGGAAGCCGTACGCGGTGTTGCTGGTGAGCGCGGCAGTCGGTGCCGCTGTGATTGCCCTGTTGCCATGGCCCCGGCTACTCACCGCACGCCATGGCATGGCGCTCTTCTACCTCTGGTCGGTCTGCGACATCTTGCTCATCACCGCCGCCATCGGCGTCAGCGGGGGCGACCAGTCGCCCCTGTTCGCGGTCTACGCCCTCACGACGGTGTTCTTCGCCCTCGGGTACCCGCGCGCCGGTCAGGCGGCGCTGCTGGCATTCACCGTGGCCTGTTACGTCGCCCTGGTCGTGCTCACCCACGAACACGTCGGCGCGGCTGTCGTGTTCATGCGGACGTCGCTGCTCGGCTGCCTGACCGTCATGGGCTCCTTCCTCTCCTCGCGGTTGTTGCGCCAGGTGCGCGAGCTCGGCTCGGCTCGCGAGGACGCCGACCGACGGTCCGGCCTGCTGGCCGCTGTCGCGGTGGCGGCGCGCGACATGAACATCCTCGACCCCGACCAGGTGCTGTCGACCGTGGTCGATGCCGTCCTGGAGATCGGGTTCGAAGCCGCCAACCTCTGCGTCTTCAACGAGGCGGGCACGACGTACCGCGTGGTGCACGGCCACGGTCTGCCGCACGAGTACCTCAGCGGCACGCATCCGGCGAACGTCGGGATGCCCGGTCTCGTTCGTGAGAGCGGCGAGACGGTTGTCCTCAACGACTACGCGTCGCACCCACGCGGTGTCCCCCGGCTCCGGATCGAAGGCTTCCGCGCCGTCATCGCCAGCCCGCTGCGGTCGAAGGAGCGCCTCGCGGCCGTGCTCGTCGGTGGCACGAAGCGGCAGAGCTCGCTCGAGCCCGAGGTGATCGAGGCGTTCGAGCTCCTCAGCCGTCAGGCGGAGGTCGCGCTCACCAACGCCGAGCAGTTCGAGGCCGAGCGCCGGCTGGCGCGGCGCCTGGCCGAGCTCGACAGCCTGAAGCGCGACTTCGTGGCGACAGTGTCGCACGAGCTGCGCACGCCGTTGACGGTGATCAAGGGCATGGGCAAGACGCTCGTCACCCGCGGCGACGAGCTCACCGACGAATTGCGCGAGGAGTGCTTGCAACGGATGGTCGACAACTGCGACGTCCTCGGCGAGACGATCGAGAACCTCCTCGACTTCTCACGCCTCGAGGCGGGACGGCTCGAGGCGACCTCGGTGCTCGTCGACCTCAGCCGCCTCCTCCAGGGCTCGCTGAACCGGCTCTCGAGCCTGTTCGGTGAGCGCACGCTGACGAGCAGCGTGACGCCGGGCATGTGGGTGGTCGGCGACCCGCATCTCATCGAACGTGTCGTCGAGAACCTTCTCGCCAACGCGTCGAAGCACAGCAACGCCGACGCCCACGTAACCGTTGCGCTCCAGCGCGACGCCGACGACGCCGTCCTGAGCGTGGCCGACGACGGGCCCGGTATCGCGGCCGACGACCTCCAGCACCTCGGCGAGCGCTTCTTCCGCGGCGGCGACGTGCTGACCCGCGGCACCCGGGGCACCGGCTTGGGGATCGCCTTCGCCCTCGAGGTGCTCCAGCTCCACGGCAGCGATCTCGAGGTCGAGACCGAGCTCGGCGTCGGGACCACGTTCTCGTTCCGTCTGCCGCTGGCGCCATCGGCCGAGCACACGGCCCCTCAGGCCGCCGAGCCGCCGGGCGAGCAGACCGTCGGGTCGGGCGCGGAGACGACCGGCTAACGCGCGTCGGGACGGGCCGGCGGCCCGAGTGGCACGCCTTCCGCCCGCAATCGGGCGAGTACGCGGGCCCGCAGCTCGCGCCCCACCGCAAGCTGTTGTTGGGGACGGGTGCGAACGACGACCCGAACGGTGATCCCGTCGGCCGTGACCGACTCGACGCCCAGGACCTGCGGGGAGTCGAGCACCGGCCCGTCGCGCTGCTCGGACGAGAACCGGGCCAGCTCGTCGTCGATGACACGTCGCACATTCGCGATATCGGCGTCGAACGGGAGGAGGACGTCGACCGTCGCCTGCGCCCACTCGATGGAGACGTTGCCGACGCGACGGATCTCACCGTTCGGGACGAACCAGACCGTGCCGTCGTTGGCGCGCAGGCGCGTCACCCGCAGGTTCAGCTCCTCGACGGTGCCCCTGACCGAGTCGCCGAGGTCGACGAGGTCGCCCACGCCGTACTGGTCCTCGGTGAGGATGAAGAGCCCCGAGATGAAGTCCTTCACCAGGGCCTGGGCGCCGAACCCGATGGCGAGCCCGGCGATGCCGGCACCCGCGAGCAACGGGGCCAGGTTGATCCCGAGCTGGTCGAAGACGATGAGCGCCGCGATCGCCCACACCACGATGCGCGCCAGGCCCGACAGGACACCGGCGACCGTGTCGGCTCGTTGCTCGGCGCGCAGCGAGCGGCCGGTGAGGGTGCGCAGCTGCACCGACCGGACCGTGCGGGAGAGCCAGCGCGCCGCCAGCCGGCTGACGACCATGGCCGCGACCACGACGAGCACGACCTTGAGCGGTCGCACCAGCAGGAACTCGCCCGTGCGGGCGCCGAAGGTGCTCAGGCCGAGTTTGCGCAGCAGGTCGTAGACGTAGCCGGTCGCCAGCACGCGCACCAGCGTCGCACCTCGGCCACGACACCACGCGGACCGGTAGCTTCGGCGCATGAG
>VAXF01000225.1 GCA_005888395.1 Actinomycetota bacterium
GCGCAAGCGCTCGTGGTGGGGCTGGGGCTGGGACGACCACGCCCTCACGCCGGACCAGCTGACGGCCATCGCCGGCGCCATCGCCGCCCGCCTCGGCACCGGCGACCTCGAGACGCGTCCCGCGCCGAAACTCGCCGACCTCGACCTACGCGCGCCGCGTGTGGCGCCGCCCGCGTCGCTGGCCGGCATCTGCTCCACCGATACCGAGGAGCGCGCCGGCCACACGTACGGCAAGTCCTACCGCGACGTCGTGCGCGCCT
>VAXF01000204.1:0-6680 GCA_005888395.1 Actinomycetota bacterium
GTGCCACCTCCACCGCGGCCTCGTCGAGGGCTTCGTCGAGCACCTGGGCGGCAGCGAGATCGAGAGCTTCGGCACGCTCGTCGACCGGGAGCCGTGCCAGGTCGCACTGTCCGCTGGGTAGACTTTCGTCATGATCACGCTCACCGACACCGCCTCCACCAAGGTCAAGGAGCTGATGGAGGCCGAGGGCAACCCCGAGCTCTTCCTGCGCGTGGCCGTACGCCCCGGCGGGTGCTCAGGCTTCAGCTACGAGATGTTCTTCGACACCGACGTCACCGGCGACGACCAGACCGTGGACTTCGGGGGCGTGAAGGTCGTGGTCGACCCGGCATCCGCGCAGTGGCTCACCGGCGCGTCGCTCGACTACAAGGACGGCCTCCAGGGCGCAGGGTTCGCGATCGACAACCCCAACGCCCAGCGCACCTGCGGTTGCGGCAACTCGTTCAGCTAGTCAGCCCATCAGTTTCGTCAGTGACGCCTTTGCTTCTTCAATGTCGAAGGGGCCGTCGAGGCGGTCCTTGATCGTGCCGTCGGGGGCGGCGAGGTAGAGGACGGGCTCGAAGTCGAGGTGGTAGGCGCGCATCCCGTCGGTCAGGTTGGCCTCGCTGGCCTGGAGCGAGCGGTAGACCTCGACGTGAACGAAGCGCACCTTGTCCTGGAACGCGGGGACCTGGGTGAGGAGGACGTCGAGGTCCGGTCCGCACGTCCGTGACTCGCAGAGCGCGGGTGTGGCGAACAGCACGGCGACGGGGCGGTGCTCGTTCAGGGCCGCGTCGAGGCTCACCTCGTGCAGCGGGCACACGGGCTGCCGTGTGCAGATCGGCTCGACGCCGCGGTGGTCGGCGACGGTCGGCGTGGCCACCGGCACCATGCGCTGGCCCGGCAGCGGCACCTGCGTGTCGGCCGCGTTGATCACGTCGAGCTGCGTCGCACCCTGCTTCCCGCCGGTGCTCGCCACCACCCACCACTGACCGGCGACGTCGAAGTGCTGCCGCGTGAGGTAGTAGGGCTTGGTGGTGATGCCGTCGGCGTGCGGCTCGGCGGGTCGCGCCGGGGCGAGTTGGGTGAGGCTGCGGCCGAAGGCGAGGGAGACCGGCGTGCCGGCCGCAAGTGGCTCGGAGTTCTCCAGCACGGCGATGCTCACCCGCTGGTCGGCGCCGGCGATGAGCTGTGCCGAGGCCTGGATCACCTCGAGCTGGTCGGGTGGCGCCGTCGTCGACGACGCCCGCTTCTTCCCGCTCCCACCGCACGCGGCGCCGACCGTGAGCCCGACGCCGGCCGCGAGGAACGAGCGTCGGGTGAGCCGGGTGTCCACAGGCACCGAACCTATCCTGCTCGAATGGGCTTGCAGCTTCGGGTGGACGGCCGGCCGGTCGAGGTCGCCGACGACGGCAGCTCGCTGCTCGAGGTGCTGCGCGACCGGCTCGGCATGCGGTCGCCGAAGGACGGATGCAGCCCGCAGGGCCAGTGCGGCTGCTGCACGGTGCTCGTCGACGGCGCCCCGCGTGTCGCGTGCGTGACGCCGGCGCGGCGGGTCGCCGGTCGCGAGGTGACCACCGCCGACGGTCTCGCCGCCGAAGAGCGCCGGGCGTGGGGCGACGCGTTCTGCGCCACCGGCGCCAGCCAGTGCGGCTTCTGCTCGCCCGGGATCATCGTGCGGTTGGCCGCGCTGCGCGCACGCGACCCACGCAGCGTCGAGCGGGCGCTGCTGGCGCACCTGTGCCGGTGCACGGGCTGGCGGACGATCGTCGACGCGGCCGAGGCCTATGGCCTCGACCAGCCGCCGCGCGATCTCGAGGCGGCGTCGGCGCGGGCGACAATTGAGGGCGGTACGCCCCAACGGGTGGGTGGCGACATCCCGCTGGGTGCGGGCGGCTTCGCCGACGACGGCGCGCCGACCGGCGCGCTCGTCGCGGTCCCCGACGGCGCCGGCAGCTGGGCCGTAGGGGAGACGCTGGCCGAGGCGCGCGAACGCGCCGGCAAGGTCCAGGGCCGGCGGACCACGATCGAAGTGCTTCACCCGCTCGCCGTCCCCGACGGCGATTGGGACGTGACGTTGCGCACGACGTGGGTCGAGCCCGCATACCTCGAGCCCGACGCGTCGTGGTGCGAGCCGGGCGGAGAGCCGGCCACGCCGCTCGCCAACGGTGGCGCGTTCGGAGGCAAGGTGGCGTCGGTGGCGCCCGGTGCCGCGCGCCGGCTTGCCGACCAGCACGGCCGGGCCGTGCGGGTCGTGCTGTCGCGAGAGGACGTCGTGCGGCTCGGGCCGAAGCGGCCGCCCCTCGCCGCGGGCGTCCGCAGCGACGGTCGTGGCGTCGTGCACGTCGTCCGCACCGCGGGCATCGGCGACGCGATCCGCTCGGTCGCGCCGGAGCTCGAGGTCGTCGAGGCCGAGGTCTCGGGTCCGCCCACATCGGCGGCGCTGCGGGCCGCGGGCTGGGCCGAGGCCGCCGTTCTCCTCGCCGCGGCACGCGGCGACGCTGTCGTGCGCTCGCCGTCGGGCGCGACGGCGCGGGCGGAGGTCGGCGCCGATCATGTTCGAGTGCGCGTGTCGTGCGGGACGCCGCTCGACGAGGTCGTGCTGCGCTCCTACTGCGTCGGTGCCGCCCACATGGCCCTCGGGTTGGTCCGCAGCGAGGGCGTCGCCGTCGACGCCGAGGGTGAGGTCCATGACCTCACCATCCGGTCGTTCGGCGTGCTGCGCGCCGTCGACATGCCGGCGGTCGAGGTCGAGATCGAGGGCTCCGACGACCCGCCCGTCAACGGCTCCGACGCCGTGTTCGCGGCCGTCGCCGCCGCCGCGTGGCATGCCGACGGCCTCCCGCCGCAGTGGCCGACGAGGAGGAGGATCGCGTGACGTCGGAGCCGGTTGGTCCCTACACGCCCATCGTCCGGGCCGGCGACTGGCTGGTGGTGTCGGGTCAGCTCGGCCTCGCCGAGGGCGATCTCGTGCGCGGCGGCGTGCGGGCCGAGCTGCGGCAGGCGCTGGCGAACGTGCGGGCCCTGCTCGAGTCGGAGGGCGCGTCGCTGGCCGACGTCGTCAAGACCACGGTGTTCCTGCGGCATATCGACGACTACGCGGCGATGAACGAGGTGTACGTGGAGGGGTTCGGCGACAACCGTCCCGCCCGCGCCGCGGTGGCGGTCGCCGCCCTCCCGCTCGGGGCCTTCGTCGAGGTGGAGGCGTGGGCGTTCGTCGGGGGAAGATGAACCCCGTGGGCGGCGCAATCGTGCTCTTGGTGATCATGGTGCTCGTGGTCCCGCCGCTGCTGTTCCTGAGCGGCATGCTCGCGGCCGCCGTCATCGGCTGGTTCCTGAAAGACGACGCCGCGGCGCGTTACGAGGGCAGCGACCTGGTGGAGCTCAACCGCTGATCGGGTGGCCGCCCCAGCGGGGCTGGCCGAAGCGGTAGCCCACCGAGCGCACGGTCTGGATCAGGCCGGCGTGCTCCTCGCCGAGCTTCGCCCGCAGCCGGCGGACGTGGACGTCGACTGTGCGGGCCCCGCCGTAGTACTCGTAGCCCCACACGCGAGAGAGCAGCGTCTCGCGCGTGAAGACCTTGCCCGGATGTGTGGCGAGGAACTTCAGGAGCTCGTACTCCATATAGGTGAGGTCGAGCGGCCGGCCCTCGATCGCGGCCTGGTAGGTCTCGAGGTTCACGACCAGTGGGCCGCATTCCACCAGCTCGGGACGAGTGCCGCGGCCGGTACGCCAGAACAGATGGGCGAGGCGCGCCTCGATCTCGCCCGCGCCCGCCGGCTCGATGCAGAAGTCGTCGAACAGGTCCTCGCGCAGCTCGAGCTCGCCCACCTGGCGCGCCGCCACCACGAGCAGCAGCGGCTCGAGGGGCAGGTCTCGCTTCCGGACGGAGCGGCACAGCGCGAAGGCGGCTTCGGGATCGTCGAGCGCCCAGACGAGCGCGCCCGCCCAGCCGTCGTCGGGCTCGAGGCGGCCCGCAGCGCTCGCGTCGCCTACCGCCTTCCACGGGTAGCCGGCCAGGTCGAGGACCTGCTGGAGCGCGGGCGGCGCCGGATCAGGGAAGAGAAGGAGGGGTTCCATCGCGATCGCTCGAGCTCGAACGGCGTGACCTCGACGCGGTACGCGTCCCATTCGGAGCGCTTGTTGCGGATGAACCACTCGAAGACGTGCTCGCCCAGCGCCTCGGCCACGAGCTCGGAGTGTTCCATCTCGTGGATCGCCTCCTCGAGCGAGCCGGGGAGCTCGGTGACCCCCTCCGCCGCCCGCTCCTCTGCGGTCATGTCGTAGAGGTTGGCGGTGAGCTCGGGCGGCAGGTCGTAGCCCTCTTCGATGCCGGCCAGGCCCGCGGCGAGGATGACCGAGAAGGCGAGGTAGGGGTTGCAGGCGGGATCGGGCGAGCGGAACTCCACACGCGTCGACGCCGCCTTCCCTCGCTTGGCGCCCGGCACGCGCACGAGGGCCGAGCGGTTGTTGCGGGCCCAGGCCACGTACACGGGGGCCTCGAACCCGACGACAAGGCGCTTGTAGGAGTTCACCCACTGGTTGGTGATCGCGGTGATCTCGCGCGCGTGGACGAGCAGGCCGGCGATGAAGCCCTTGGCCACCTTCGAGAGGCCGAACTCGTCGCCCGGGTCGTGGAACGCGTTGACGTCGCCCTCGAAGAGCGAGAGGTGGGTGTGCATGCCCGAGCCCTGGACGCCGGTGAGCGGCTTGGGCATGAAGGTGGCGTGCACGCCGCGCTCGAGCGCCACCTCCTTGACGACGAGCTTGAACGTCATCACGTCGTCGGCCATCGTCAGCGCGTCGGTGTAGCGCAGGTCGATCTCGTGCTGGCTGGGACTGTCCTCGTGGTGGGTGTAGCGGACGGGGATGCCCATCTGCTCGAGGGTGAGGATCGTGCGCTTGCGCATGTCGCTGGCCACGTCGGCCGCGGTGAGGTCGAAGTAGGAGAACCGGTCGAGCGGCACCGGCGGCTTCGAGCCGTCGGAGCTGGCGAAGTAGAAGTACTCCATGTCGGGCCCGGCGTAGAACGAGAACCCGCGCTCGCGCGCTCGTTCGACGTTGCGCCGCAGCACATGACGTGGGTCGCCCTCGAAGGCGCTGCCGTCGAGGTTGACGATGTCGCAGAACATACGAGCGACGGGCTGGTCGTCGCGCCACGGGAGCAGCTCGAAGCTGTTGGCGTCGGGCAGGGCGAGCATGTCGCTCTGCTGCACGCGGCTGAAGCCGTCGACCGCGGAGCCGTCGAAGGTCATCCCCTCGGCGAACGCGTTCTCGAGCTCGGCGGGCGTGATGGCGAACGACTTGAGCTGGCCGAGCACGTCGGTGAACCACAGGCGGATGAAACGCACGCCGCGCTCCTCCACCGTGCGGAGGACGTAGTCCTGCTGTCGTTCCATGGCCGACATCTTCGCAGCCTTCGGACCCTCATAACCCCAGTTCACAGAGTGTTCACAGACCTGAAGCGACGAGGAAACCGACCTCCGCCTAGCGTGTGCCGGCTCTGCTTCGCCCCGACAAGGAGGAACCGTGCAGGAACGATCACCGTCCGACGTCGTGCGCCTGGTCAAGGAACAGAACGTCGAGATCGTCGATTTCCGCTTCTGCGACCTCCCCGGCCTCATGCAGCACTTCTCGGCGCCGGCCCACGAGCTCAGCGAGGAGGGCTTCGCCGACGGCTACGGGTTCGACGGCTCGTCGATCCGGGGGTTCCAGGAGATCCAGGAGTCCGACATGCTCCTGGTGCCCGACCCCAACACGGCGGTCATCGACCCGTTCCGCCAGCACACCACGCTGAACGTCAACTGCTTCGTGCGCGACCCCGTGACCGGTGAGTCCTACTCGCGCGACCCCCGCTACATCGCCCTCAAGGCCGAGCAGTACCTCGTGTCCACCGGCATCGCCGACACCTGCTACTTCGGTCCGGAGGCGGAGTTCTACATCTTCAACGACGTGCGCTTCGACCAGAACCAGCACTTAGCCTTCTACTCGGTCGACTCGATCGAGGGCATCTGGAACTCGGGCACCGACGAGGGCCCGAATCTCGGCCACAAGCCGCGCTACAAGGAGGGCTACTTCCCGGTCCCGCCCATGGACCACTTCCAGGACCTTCGCTCCGAGATGATCCTCACGATGGAGCGGCTGGGCATCGAGGTCGAGATTCAGCACCACGAGGTGGGCACCGCGGGCCAGGCCGAGATCGACATGCGCTTCGACACGCTGCTGCGCATGGCCGACAAGCTCATGCTCTACAAGTACGTGGTGAAGAACGTGGCGCGCGACCACAACTACACGGCCACGTTCATGCCCAAGCCGATCTTCCAGGACAACGGGTCGGGCATGCACTGCCACCAGTCGCTGTGGAAGGGCGGCGAGCCGCTGTTCTTCTCCGAGAAGGGCTACGCCGGCCTCTCCGACACCGGGCGCTGGTACATCGGCGGCCTCCTCAAGCACGCGCCGGCACTGCTGGCGTTCGCGGCGCCGACGACCAACTCCTACAAGCGGCTGGTGCCGGGCTACGAGGCGCCGGTGAACCTCGTGTACTCGCAGCGCAACCGGTCCGCCGCCGCCCGCATCCCGCTCTACTCGAAGAGCCCGAAGGCCAAGCGGGTGGAGTTCCGCTGCCCCGACCCGTCGTGCAACCCGTACCTGGCGTTCGCAGCGATGCTGATGGCCGGCCTCGACGGCGTGCAGAACCGCAT
>VAXF01000204.1:6728-8295 GCA_005888395.1 Actinomycetota bacterium
CGCCGGAGGAGCTCGCCCAGGTGCCGCAGGTGCCGGGGTCGCTCGACGAGGCTCTCGCCGCGCTCGAGGCCGACAACACGTTCCTGAAGGCCGGTGGCGTCTTCACCGACGACCTCATCGAGACGTGGGTCGAGTTCAAGCGCCTGCGGGAGATCGACGAGGTGCGCCTACGGCCCCACCCGTGGGAGTTCTACCTCTACTACGACATCTAGACCGGCGCGAGCTCGGCGGTGCAGAACGCGCACCGGCGGGCGGCGCGGGGGATCGAGCTGAGGCACTCGGGGCAGTCGCGCGTGGGCGACTCGACGTCGGGCTCGGCCCCGCGTCGGTCCATGAGCGTGTTGATCGGCTGCACGACGAAGAAGAACACAGCGCCAGCGATCAGCACGAACGCGATCAGGTCGTTGATGAACGCGCCGTAACGGAACACGCTTCTGCGAATCGTGAAGTGCAGCGCGCTGAAGTCGTGGTGGCCCACGATCCCGATCAGCGGCGTGAGCAGGTTCTTCACCAACGAGCTGATGACGGCTCCAAAGGCGGCGCCGATAACGACCGCGATCGCCAGGTCGACCGCGTTGCCGCGGAGGATGAACGTCTTGAAGTTTTTGATCACTCGCGTAGATCCTTTCCGGTGAGGCTGATGAACACCGTCTCGAGCGAGGGTTCGGTGACCGACAGGTCGGTCACGTGGAAGCCCCCCTGCTCGGCCCACTCGATCACCCGGGGTAGTTCGGCCCCCGCACCGTGCACCTGCACGACGACGGACCCGTCGGTGACGCTGGCGCTGGCCGCGCCGTCGAGATCGGCGAGGCGCCGCGCCAGCGCCTGCTGGTCGCCGTCGGCGACGACCGTCACGACCCGCTCGGCGCCGAGCGAGCGCTTCAGCTCGGCCGGGCTGTCGAGGGCGAGGATGCGGCCGTGGTCCATGATCGCCACACGGTCGCAGAGCTGGTCGGCCTCCTCCATGTAGTGGGTGGTGAGGAAGATCGTCTGGCCTTCGTCGTGCAGCTCGCCGAGGATCTCCCACAGCGCGATGCGACTCTGCGGGTCGAGGCCCGCGGTCGGCTCGTCGAGGAACAGGATGTGGGGGCGGTGCAGGATGGCGCGGGCCACCATGAGCCGCTGGGCCATGCCGCCCGACAGCGCGGCGACATCGGCCTTGGCCCGGTCGGCCAGGCGGAACTGCCCGAGCACCCGGTCGGCGGCCTCACGCGCGCCTCGCGCGCTCATGCCGAAGTAGCGCCCGTGGAAGTAGAGGTTCTCCCACACGGTCAGGCTCCGGTCGAGCGTGTTGGTCTGGTGGACGACGCCGATGGCCTGCTTGGCCACCGCGGGATGCGCGACGACGTCGACTCCCCCGACGACCGCGGTCCCGCTCGTCGGGACGACCCGGGTCGTGAGCATCCCGACGGTAGTGGTCTTGCCGGCGCCGTTCGGCCCGAGCAGGCCGAAGATCTCCCCGCCGCCGACGGACAGGTCGAGACGGTCGACCGCCGTCAGGCCGACCGGGTACACCTTGGTCAGTCCCCGTGTGCGGATGACCTCGGTATGACCGACCTCGACGGGG
>VAXF01000207.1 GCA_005888395.1 Actinomycetota bacterium
CGGGGCGGCGGGCACAACGTGGCCGGCCGCGCCGTCACCGACGCCGGGGTGATGATCGACCTCCAGACGATGAAGGGCATCGAGGTCGACCCCAAGGCGGCGACAGTACGGGCGCAACCGGGCCTGACGTGGGGCGAGTACAACGACGCCACCTTCGCGCACGGCCTGGCAACCACGGGCGGCGTCGTCTCGACCACCGGCATCGCCGGGCTCACCCTTGGCGGCGGCGTCGGCTGGCTCATGCCCAAGTATGGGATCGCGATCGACAACGTCCGCGCGATCGAGGTGGTCACCGCCGACGGGGAGATCCGCACCGTGAGCGACGACGCCGAGCCCGACCTGTTCTGGGCGATGCGGGGCGGCGGCGGCAACTTCGGCGTGGCGTCGTCGTTCGAGTACGCGGCGCATCCCGTGTCGACGGTGTTCAGCGGGCTGATCGCGTTCGATCTTCCGGACGCGCCCAAGGTCCTCGACTTCTTCAGGGACTTCACGCCGACCAACCCCGACGAGCTGCTCACGAACTGCGGCCTGGTCCACGCGCCCGACGGCTCGGGTCACAAGATCGTGGCCATGCCGCTCTGCCACTGTGGCGACCTGGCCGACGGCGAGAAGGCGGCCAACCAGGTGCGCACCGCGGCCACACCGCTCGTCGACCTCCTCGGTCCGATGCCGTACCCGGTCGTCAACACACTCCTCGACGCGGGCTTTCCGAAGGGCGCCCGCAACTACTGGAAGTCCGCCTTCTTCAAGGACCTGTCAGACGAGACGCTCGGGATCATGGTCGAGAGCTTCGAGAAGGCGCCGTCGATCATGAGCGGGCTCATCATCGAGCACTTCCACGGCCAGGTGACGCGCATCCCCGCGACTGCGACCGCGTATCCCTTCCGCGAGCCTGGCTACAACCTCGTGCTGATCGCCGAGTGGCTCGACCCCGCCGAGGACGCTGTCAACATCGCGTGGGCACGCGATACGTTCGCCGCCCTATCGCCGCACATGGCCGACGCCGTGTACGTGAACTACCTCGGTGACGACGACGGCGATCGTGTCCGCGCCGCCTACGGGCCCAACTGGGAGCGGCTGGTCGGCCTGAAGCAGAAGTACGACCCCGACAACGTCTTCCACCTCAACCAGAACATCAACCCGGCGGGCTGACCGCGGCCGGGTCGCGGTGGAGGTCGCGCACCTCGGCCCACGTGCGCTCGACGGCGGCGACGATCTCGGGCAGCGCGGCGCGCAGCGCGTCCGCATCCCGGCTGAGCGCGGCGTCGCTCGCGCCTCCCTCGGGCCGTCCTGACCGCACGCACAGGGCCACGAGGTCGCCGAGCTCGCCGGTGAGCCACGCGATCGGGTCCCGCCGCAGCGACTCGGGCCACGTGCGGGAGCGGGGCTCGACGCCGTCGAACCCGGGATGGAAGTGCGCGCTCAGCAGGTTGCCGGCGGGCGCGCCCACCCGGTCGAACAGGTCGGCCCGCCACACGGGCAGGTCGGCGACGATGCGCTGCGCGGCCGACTCGCTCCCTCGGTGGGGCTCGTCGGGGAGGAGCCTGACCTCGACGCGGGTTCCGAGCTCCGGCGGTTCGCCGGGCTCCCACCACGGGGACACGACCACCGCGACCCGCTCGAACGTGAAGACCCGCAGCACCGCCCCGGCAGACTATTCGACCGCATGACTCGCACCGTCGGGCTGATCGGGCTGGGCGAGATCGGCCTGACGTACCTCGAGGCGCTCGGGCACCTTCCTGCGGTGCGGGTCGCGGGCGTGTTCGATCCCGGTCTCGCCGACGATGTGATCCTCGGCGTCCCGCGTTCCGCGTCGCTCGCCGAGCTCGCGGCCGCGGCCGGCGACGGGATCATCGTCGCGACGCCGACGGCGACCCACGCCGAGGTGTGCCGGGACCTCCTCCGCCTGCGGCGCCCGCCCCGCGTGCTGCTCGTCGAGAAGCCGCTCGGCCCGACGCTGCGCGACGTGGAAGGCATCCTGACGAACGCCGGGTTGGCCGGGTGCGACGTGCAGGTGCTCTATCACGTGGCCTACGCGCCCGAGGTCGCGTGGGGCGTGGGCGTCCACGCCGCGCTGGGTCCGCTCGAGGGTGGTGTCGCCGAGATCGACTGTCACTTCTCCGACCTGGTGCCCGCGGGGGAGGAGGAGCGGTTCCGGAAGGCCTTCTCCTCGAGTTGGGTCGACCTCGGCATCAACGCGCTCTCGGTGCTGAAGCGATTCGTGCGCCTCGAGTCGCTCGAGCTCGACGACGCCGACGAGAGTGCCGGGTGGTATCGGGCCAGGTCGGGCTTCGTCGACGCGGCCGGCGCCGCCGGTGTTGCCCGGCTCTCAACCGCGTGGAGCGGCGACGACAAGCGGACGACGATCCGCTTCCGCTCGGGTGCCGAGCTGCGCCTCGACCACCAGCGCGTCACGGGCGACCTCGTCGGCGCCACTTCGGCGACTTCGTTCGCGCTGGGCGACGCGGTTCCCAGACTCGTCGCTCACTACGTGCCCATGCTCTCGGAGATCCTGGTCGAGGGCCACCGGCGATTCTCGCCGTCGGACGACGTGACGCTGCACCGCCTTCTGCTCGGGGGTATCGCGTGACACGCGGATCGCGGTGAGCACGCTGACCATGCTGACGCCGGCGACGGCGGCGCCGGCGAACACCCACGTTCGGGCGTCGCTGCCGGCGGTGACGGCGTGGATCGTGGAGAACAAGAAGAGCGGGAAGCTGGCGACGTGCACGGCGCGCCACACTCGACGGGGCAGGCGCTTGCGGGCGAGCGAGGTGAGCTCGACGGCGACCAGGAGGTAGAGCGCGGCGACGCCCCACGCCACCGCCACCGGCCGCCACGTGCCGGCGAACGGAACCAGCACCGAGAACAGACCGAAGTGCACGTAGCTGTCGGCGACGATCGCGACGACGTGCACGCCGACGAAGATCGTCGCCAGCCCGCCGAGGTAGCGGTGCAGGTCGAGCAGCCAGTTCGGCCGCGGCCGCCGGCCGAAGACCTTGGTCGACAGTGTCAGTCCCCAAACCACCGAAGCGGTGAGCAGCGCCCATGCGATCAGCCCTGCCGCCCGTGCCACGTACCAGGCCAGCTGTCCACTCATGCCGTTACCTCCGCGTTCTCGACCAGGAACCGGTGCAGGCCGGCCGACCGGCGCGTCCCGCCGTCGGCGTCGACCACGAGCCCGTCGCAGCCCAGCTCGTCGAGCGTCGCGAGCTCGGCACCGGGAGAAGCGAGGAATGCGGCCTTCGTTGCTACTTCGGCGTCGGCCGCCTCTCGTGCCACGGCGGTGACGGCGACGACCGGGCTCCGGAGGGACCGGCCGGTGCCGGGGTCGACGAGGTGGTGGCGCCACTCGCCGTCAACCGCCCATGCCCGTTTCGCGGTGGTCGAGGTCGCCACCGCGCCCGCCGTCAGGGCGACGACGGCAGCGGGCGCGGGACCGCTCGGGTGGTCGACGGCGACGATCCAGCGGCCATCGAGGCCGGCGTCGTCGCTCGAACCCTCCACGCGCACGTCACCGCC
>VAXF01000208.1 GCA_005888395.1 Actinomycetota bacterium
GCAAGGGTCACTCAGAAGAAGAGGAGACACCATGGCCGACTACGGCGTATCGATCGTCTGGGGAGACACGAAGACCGGGCGCGAGAAGAAGGCGCTCGAGCTCTGGCTCGACAGCGTGACGCTCAACGAGAAGGCGGTCGCCGACAGCAGGATCGAGAGCTGGGATGCGGCCGTGTTCGAGCCTGCGCCCAACGCGCCCGCTGGCGTCATGCGGATCTTCGGCACGCAGCAGCAGGTCGAGGAGTTCATCAACGCCGACGACTTCCAGGACCAGATCATGCGGGCCGGGCTGCTCCTGAACGGTGTCGGCTACCGGCGCTTCATGGCCGGCGACGCGCTGGCCGACGGGTTCGCGAAGTACAGCCAGGCGATCGAGTCGCTCTAGAGCTCTACCCGCTCCCGGGGTAGCCACCGCCGCCGAAGCGCTCGTCGAGCGCGTCGTAGTCGACGGCCCAGCCCTTGCGGGGGAGGGCGTCGACGAACTCCACCGACTTGGGCTTCTTGTAGGACGCGATGCTCGATCGGCAGTGCTCGATGATGTCGTCCTCGGTGGCGGTGGCACCGTCCTTCAGCGCCACGATCGCCTTCACGTTCTGGCCCCAGCGTTTGTCGGGCACGCCGATGATCGCTGCCTCTTTCACGGCCGGGTGGCGGGTGAGGCAGCCCTCGACCTCGGCCGGGTAGATGTTCTCGGCGGCCGACTTCACGATGCGGGTCTTGGGCCCGATGAAGCTGACCGAGCCGTCGGGCTCACGCCGGCCGAGGTCGTTGGTGTGGTGCCACTCGCCGGCCTGGCGCTCGGTGTTGACGTCGGGTCGAGCGTGGTAGCCGTTCATGACGATCGGGCCCCGCGCCACGATCTCGCCGACTTCGCCGGGCGCGACCTCGTTGCCGGCGGGGTCGACGATCCGGACCTGCGCCATCGGTGACGTGCGTCCGCTGGTGCCCTCCGCCTCGCCGCCGAGGGCATTGAACGTGAGCATCCCCATGACCTCGGTCTGCCCGTAGCCGGCAGGCTTGCGGGCCCACGGGCTCGTGTCGACCGTGATCATGTCGGTCCACTCGTGCCGTCCGGGAAAGCCGCGCAGGCTCTTGAGGTCGTACGTGCCGTCCTTGTTGAACTCGACGATCTGTTCGATTGTCGGCCCCATCACGAATGCGCCCGTGCACCGCTCGTCCTGAATGAGCCGGCACAGCTCCTCGGCGTCGACGCGGCGCGTGAAGACGTTGGTGCCGCCGAAATGGAACGTCGCCATCGTCGTCATGAAGGTGGCGATGTGAAAGAGCGGGCCTGAGTTCAGGTAGACGTATTCGGAGCTGATCTCCTGGAGCATCCCCATCACGAGGTCCTGGGTGAGGATGGCGGTGTGGCTGAGAAGGGCGCCGTTGGGGCGGCCCGCGAACGCGGCCGTGTACATCTGAAGCACGGGAAGCGCGGGGTCGACGGGTTCCTCGGCATCGGCGGGCGACGCTGAGGCGAGGAGCCCCTCGTAGGTCCCATCGCCCGTGCCGTCATGCCGGAGCCACAGCGCCTTCGAGCCCGACAGCTCTCGCGCCTCCCGCACGGCGTCGCCGATCTCCTCCTCCTGCCACAGCACGACCTGCGGGTCGACGTCGCCGATCACGAACTGCAGCTCCTGCGCGGTCTGGCGCCAGTTCACCGGGCAGAAGACACCGCCGAGCTTGGCCGCGGCCAGCAGGCCCTCGAGGATGCGGTGGCAGTTCTGGCCCAACCACAGGATGCGGCCACCGGGGCCGAAGCCGCCGGCGCGTAGGGCGTTGACGAGCCGGTTCACCCGCTCGTCCATCTCGGGATAGGTGTAGCGGTCGTCGCCGCACACGAGCGCGGTGCGCTGCGGGTAGCTGCGGCGAAGCTCGCGCAGCACGTCGCCGAGGGTCAGGGAGTGCAGGAGATCCACGGAGCGGGATGATTCCACACTCCATAGCCGGCGCCGTCAGGCGGATGCGTACTTCCCGAGACGGGCGGCGTCGAGGATCCTGACCTCGCCCCGCGCCGTCTCGATGCACCCCTGCGAGCGCAGTGTGCGTAGGGCCTTCACCACCGCCTCGCGCGAAGACCCGACCCAGCTCGCGAGCTCGGTCTGGGAGATCGGCAGGGGCACCCGGATCTCGTCTCCGGCGGGCTGGCCGAAGCCGTCGGCCAGCTCGAGCAGCAGCCCCGACACGCGCGCAAGCACGTCGGCGGTGCCGAGGCTCGTCTGGCGCCGGTCGGCCTCGCGCAGCCGGCGCGTGATCGTGCGCAACAGGACGACGGAGACGCGCGGGTGCTCCTCGACGAAGCTCGTGAACGACTCGCCGGGGAGCCCGAACGCCTCCACCGCGCTGATGGCCACGGCGGTGGCCGAGCGCGGGTCGCCGTCGATCGCCGACAGCTCCCCGACCAGCTCGCCGGGACCGGCCAGGGCGAGCAGCGCCTCGCGGCCGTCGGGCGTGAAGCACGACAGTTTGAGAAGGCCCGACACGATCACGATGACGACGTCGGAAGGGTCGCCCTCCCAGAACACGGTGGCGCCCTTGCGATAGCGGCGGCGTGTGCTCCGCCCGGCGAGCGCGGCGCGCTCCGCGTCGGTGAGGTTGCCGAGGAAGTTGCCCGGACCGGCCGCGCCCCGACTCACGGTTTGCGGCATTCCCACGTGACGAACATATAGCTGGGCTCGAAACCCATGCGCCGTGCCACCCGGTCCGACGCCACGACGACGAGGTCGCGCCGGTGCATCGCCTGCACGAGGCCGCCCGCGTCGAACTCCGGCGACACGTCGTCCCAACTGTCGTCGCCACGAGCGACGCGGCGGGCGAGATCGTCGGTGACCAACATCGAGGTCCCGAATCCGGCTCGGCGCATCCGCTCGGTGAGGTCGACGCCGAACCGCCAGTGCACCAGCGTCCGGTCTTCGTGGTACTCGGGCTCCACGGGTGCCGCCGTGGCCGGCTGGAGCAACGGGACCTGCACGAGCGCCGTGCCGCCCGGGCGCAGCACCCGATGGAGCTCGGCCAGCGTCCGCGCGGTGTCGGGGATGTGCTCGAGCACGTGCGGTGTGAGGATCACGTCGAGCGAGCCGTCGGGCAGGTCGATGTGCTGCAGGTCGATCGCGAGGCCCGTCCGGTGGCCCGCCTGGTCGAAATCGCTGGCCCGGTAGGCCATGCGGCTCGCCATCACGTCGCGGTAGTCCTCCCCGAGCCTGGGACTGGTCTCGAGTACGGCGAGGCCCGGTCGCCACGGCACCCGTTGCACGAAGCAGTGGTAGAGGAAGCGGTCGCGGGCGATGCTCCCGCACGACGGGCACCTGGCCGACTCACAGTGGGCGAAGCCCTCGAACCGCGACCCGCGCCAGCCGCAGATCACGCACGCCGCCGACGAGAGCGCGCCGCCGGTGGGCAGGGTCGTCCACGGCTGGAGCCGCGGGTCGCGCCGTGCGGCCGGCAGTAGAGAGCGCGTGATCACCCGTCGAATGCCGACATTCTGCTCCGGGTGGTAGACGCGTGCGGTGATCGACGCCCCCGCCGACACGGGCGAGGACAGAGTCGCCCTGATCGCGGGCGACCGCGTGCGCACGTATCACGACCTCGACCGGCGCACGAACGCGCTGGCCCGCGTGCTCCGCGACCTCGGCGCCGACCCGCTCGAGCGGGTGGCGGTGCTGCTGCCGAGCGACGTGGAGCTCATCGAGACCGGGCTGGCGTCGGCGAAGGCCGCCACCGTGCTCGTTCCGGTGAACTGGCACCTCAAGCGCGACGAGATCGCATGGATCC
>VAXF01000209.1:0-6424 GCA_005888395.1 Actinomycetota bacterium
TCACGTTCAGCCCGGAGCAGGACGCCCTTCGCGACGCGGTGCGCTCGACGCTTGCCGCGGAAGCGCCGACGGCGTACGTGCGGCAGATGATCGAAGAGGACGATCGCGGCTTCACGGACGAGCTGTGGTCGAGGATGGCCGACCTGGGCTGGCTCGGTGTGCTGGTGCCGGAGGCCCAGGGCGGTCTCGGGCTCGGCCTCGTCGACGTGGTCGTGATCCAAGAGGAGATGGGCAAGCTGCCGTTCCCCGGCCCGTACCTCTCGTCCGCGGTTCTCGCAACGACTGCCGCCGTTCGGCTCGGTGCGCGCGACCTCCTGCCCGACCTCGCATCGGGCGCGCGCCGGGGAACCGTCGCGCTCGAGGAGCTCGGCGCCGGCGACCGTTCGTCGAGGGCGGGCGACGGGTGGGTGCTCGATGGGCTCAAGCCGGTCGTGCTCGACGGCCACACCGCCGATTGGGCGATCGTCGTCGCCCAGGTCGACGGGGGGCTGTCATCGTTCCTCGTCGACGCGCCAGCGGGCGAGCTCGTGCCGTCGCTCGACGTCACCCGGAAGGTAGCGCGCGTCACGCTCGACCAGCGGCCGGCGCGCAGGATCGGGCCCGACGGCGACCACACCGCGCTGTGGCGCCGCGTGCTCGACGATGCGTGCGTGGCGGTGTGCGCCGAGACGGTCGGCGCCTGCCAACGGGCCCTCGACATGGCCGTCGAGTACGCCAAGGTTCGCGTGCAGTTCGACCGGCCCATCGCCACCTTCCAGGCCATCAAGCACAAGACGGCCGAGATGCTGCACGAGCTCGAGCTGAGCCGGGTGGGCACCCACTTCGCGGCGTGGACGAGCGATGTCGACGACCCGCAGCGCGAGACGGCGGCCGCCATGTGCAAGGGATTCGTCGGCGAGGCGGCCAACCTCGTGACCGCCGAGAACATCCAGATCCACGGAGGGGTGGGATTCACGTGGGACGTCGACGCCCACCTCCTCTACCGGCGTGCGAAGCAGAACGACGTGCTCTTCGGCAACCAGGCCTGGCACCGCCACCGGCTGGCCGACATGGTGCTGGGCCCCGCATGACCGACGACTGGCGCGTCGCCGGCTCGTACTTCGAGTCGTGCAACTGCGACGCGATCTGCCCGTGCCGTGCAATCGGGTCGATCCCGCCCGGCAAGTCCACCGGTTCGCTGTCCTGGTTCGTCGAGGACGGCCACCTCGGCGAGGTCGACCTCACCGGTCTCGCAGCGGTGCTGAGCATGTGGTTCCGCGACGACGTCGAGCCGAGCACGCCCTGGCGGGTGGTGCTCTACGTCGACGAGCGAGGCGACGAAGCGCAGCGGTCCGCCCTCGCCGACATCTTCCTCGGGCGCGCCGGCGGCACCGCGCTGGCCAACTACGCGGCAGCGATCGGTGAGGTGTACGCGGTGCGGGCCGCTCGCATCGAGCTCGACCACCGCCCGCGACGGTGGCGCATCGGCGTGGAGCGCTACCTGACCGTCGTCGCCGGGGAGCCCGTCGTGACCGACGAGGTCGTCGCCTGCGGGATCCCGGGGTTCGACCACTCCGGCACCGAAGTGCACCGACCCCGTACCCGTCATGTCCTGGGACGTCGCCGCCGTATGCGGCTTCACGACCGACTTCGACTACCGCTCCCAGAACGCCCGCTTGATCCCGTAGCGGTAGCCGCGCTCGAAGATCGTGCGCGCGATCCCGGCGACCATGGGCAGCTTCGACGCGTTGATGGCGATGACAGGCCCGCCCATCTTGTCGAGCAGCAGCTTCGAGACCTGCTCGGCCGTTCGGCGCACCGCCTTGGGTGGCAGCGGCATCGCCTCGTCGTCGACGGCACCCTGGCCCATGGCCGTGGGAACCCACGCCGGGTACAGCACGTGGACGCGGACACCGAACGACTCGACCTCATACGAGATGCTCTCGGTAAACGCCGAGAGCGCCGCCTTCGACGAGCTGTACGCGCCGTTGCCGGGCTCCGGCGCGCGGGCGGCGTCGGACGAGACGTTGACGATCACGCCCGACCGCCGTGTCCTCATGCCGGGAAGCACCTGCAGCGTGCCGGCCACGGCGGCGAAGAAGTTGGTCTCGAGCATCGCCCGGTAGTCGTCGATGGTCGAGTCCTCGAACGGTGCCATCTCGCCGACGCCGGCGTTGTTGGCGAGGATGTCGATGCGACCGTGTTCGCGCTCGACGTCGGCCAGCAGCACGGCGAACGCCTCCGTGTCGCTGACGTCGCAGACGCGATAGGGGAGCCCGAGCTCCTTGAGCAGCTCCTCTCTTCGTGCCAACCCGATCACGTTTGCGCCCTGCTTGGCGAGGTCGAGGGCGAACTGACGGCCCAGCCCGGACGACGCGCCGGTGACGACCACGACCTTGCCCGCCCCAGCCAGATCGACAGCCGGTAGAGGTCGACCGCGTTCTCGCCGGCGATGCGCGCCTGTTCTGCCGGCGTCAACGGTTCCATCGCCTCGGCCAGCTCGGCCGTCACCCCCGGGTACTTGGCGTCGGGGTGCGGGTAGTCCGACGCCCAGACGATGCGGTCGGCGCCGACGAGCGGCGAGCGGGCGGTGAAGGCGAGCGTCGACTCGTCGGGGTCGAAGCTGATCCAGCACTGGCGGCGGAAGTAGGCCGACGGCGCCTGCTTCAACGTGGGCACGTCCCACGGGAACGCCACCGCGTGATGGTCGAGGCGCTCGAGCCAGGGCACGATCCAGCCGCCGTTGGCCTCGAGGAAGAGCAACCGCAGGTCGGGGAATCGCTCGCACACGCCGCCCGCGAGCATGAACGCGATCGTGCTCATCATGTCGACCGGGTTGGCGATCGCCTGGGTGAAGTAGATGTTGTCGATGTCGACGTTCATGGCGGGCTCGTCGGGCGCCTGCTGCGGCGGCAGGGCGGACGAATGCAGCCGGTTGATGCGCAGTCCGATGCAGGCACCGGGCAGGTCGGCGGCAAGGAACGGGTGGAACGCGACCGGCATGGCCGCCTCGGACGCCGCCTTCCAGAGCGGGTCGTAGACCGGGTCGTTCAGCGGCTTCCAGTCCTCGGTGGGATTGGGTCGCAGCATCACCGCGACCATGCCCGGCAGCGTCGCCACCCGCCCGATCTCGGCGGCGGCGCGCGCGATGTCCTGCTGGGGCACGACGCCGACGCCGAAGAGCCGGCCGTCGCCGCCGTCGGTCACGTGGGCCGAGAGCCAGTCGTTGTATGCCCGGCACTGGACGCCGGCGAAGTCGGCGTCGGGGTACGACTGGATGCCGAGAAGGAGGGTCGGGTACAGCACCGAGTGGGTGATGCCGTCGACGTCGAGGTCGGCGAGACGCGCCCGGGCGTCGAACGCCGCGGGCCGAACCTCGGTGTACTTGAGCTCGAGCCGTTGGGCCCGCTCGCGGTCCTCGAGCGACATGCCGGCCGTGCCGGCGAGGGCCATGGCGTTGGCCATGAGGCGGTGGCCGTCCATCACCGCCCACTCGCGGCCGCGCTCGTCGGTCTCGATGTGCCAGACGCGGTCCTCGTAGCCCGGTGGCGCGAACTCCCGCATGCCCGACGGGTGCTCGAGCACGTGCCCGTCGGCGTCGACGTACCGAAGGGCGGTGAGCGTCGTCGTCATGGGCCGAACGTTAGGGCAGGGGGTTGTTACGCGCCCCGGTCAGCCGAGGCGGACTGCCGCGAGGACGAGGCCGGCCACCGCGACGACGCTCGTGACGTTGGCGGCCACCAGCTTCGGGAGCTGCGCGGTTATGCGCCCCTCGAGCCGCCCGATCTCACCCCGCAGTTCGGCCAACTCGCCCTTGAGCTCGGCGCGAAGCTCGGCCATCTCCCCGCGCACCTCGGCCATCTCACCCCGCAGCTCGGCCATCTCACCGCGGACGGCCACGAGGTCGCTCCGCCGGGCGACGTCCGGCCAGCCGACGGGCGGCAGCAACTCCATCATCGAGGCAGCCGGGCGCTCGCCCAGTGCCTGCTCCAGAGCGGTGAAGAGCTCACGACGGTCACGATCGGATATCACGGTATCCCCCGAGGGAGGCGGGTCGGCGGGGGAAGCCGGGCCTCACGGTAGCGGGCGATCGGGGAGCGGGATAGTGGCGTGGACGTCCCCGCGGGGACGCTTGCCTGTGGACAGCGGTTCACGTGGCCACTGGCGGGAAAACCGTGGCCTGGCTGACTGGGCTCTCGGCCGATGTGGCACCTACGTGCGGTCGGTTGAGCGGCGACCGACGAGACCGCGGTCGAGGCGGCTCAGGCAAACACCTCGTCGAAGAGATCGAGCATCGCTCGCCAAGAGCGGTCGTCTGAGACACGGTGGTAGCTCACCCCGGGGCGATCGGCTGCGTCGGATGTCGGGTTGGTGAAGCTGTGCTCGGTGCCGCCGTAGAGGTTCATCCTCCAATCCACACCGCCTGCGCGCATCTCCTCCTCGAAGGCCAGCCGCTCCTGTGGGGAGACGAGCGGGTCTTCGGTGCCCACGCACACCAGAACCTTCGCCCGAATGTTGGCGGCGTCCTGCGCCCTCCGAGTGGCGAGGCGGGGGTGGAAGCCGACGACGGCCTTCACGTCCGCACCGCTGCGGGCAAGTTCGAGCACGAGGGCGCCGCCGAAGCAGTAGCCGATGGCGGCAACCCGCGAGGGGTCGGCTCGAGGCTCGCGCACGGATGCGCTCGGGTTCGAACCAAAGGTCGCGGCAACGACGCTCGATCGCGGTCTCATCAGCGAGAGGCGTTCCGCCACCGTGGTAGTCGAGGGCCAAGGCCACGTAGCCCAACTCGGCAAACCGGGCTGCCCGGCCCTTCTGGTAGTCGTCGAGGCCGCCGCCTTCATGCGCGATCAGCACCGCCGGCAGCGTGTCGTTCCCGTCGGGCACCGCCAGACGACCGATCATCGTGGACCCGTTAGCGGTGTAGTCGAGGTCCCTGATCTCGACCATGCGCCGGTTCTACCACCGGTGGCGCGATTGCCGCGCAGTGGCCTGGTGCGGCGTGATGGCGCCGGGCATCGGCACGCAGGCGCGGGACACCCAGTCGGTCGAGGGCAGTAGAGGCCGCTCTCAGTACGGAAGATCGCCGGGCCGGCAGTCCCGGTAGTCGGGCTCGGGCAGCGCACGCAGCCGCCGGGCCGCGATGGTGGAGCGGCCTTCGAGCAGCGCCCGAGCAATTCGGTGCATGCCATCCATGACCCGGCCGTCAGGACCGAGGATGATCGGGTACGAGAGGTCGACCGCTTCGACGAGGCGCAAGTGCTCCACGACCTTGCGCACCGTTGGGTGATCGAGCTCGTCGAACCAGTACACCGAGTCGACCTCGTCGATGTCGGCCAACTCGACGTCCTCCACCGGGAGATCCTTCGCCAGCGCGATCAGCCGGTCCACATCCCAGGCGTCCAGGCCGCGCTCACCTCGCCAGAAGTGGTACTGCTTGCGCATCCGGGCAGTCTCCTCGACGGAGCAGGGCCAGCGTCGTGGGGGTCAGAGGGCCTTGAAATACCGGACAGCCGGAGACGGCGTGTAGTCGGCCTTCTCGTACACGCGCCGCGCGGGAGCGTGGCCCGAGTCGCCTCCGGTCTCCACCATCGCGACGCGCATCCCGGAGTCGCGGAGCCAGTCCGTGGCGAACTCGGTCAGGGCGGTCCCGGCGCCTCGCTCTTGATGATCGGGATCGACAGCCAGCATCCAGATCTCCCCCAGGAGGCGCTCTCGATGCAGCGTCGCGGCGACAAAGGCGACGACCCTTCGATCGGCCTCCGCGACCCAGACGCGCATCTCGCTGTTCGCGAGGGTGTCGCGAACCGACCGCTCCTGGTACTGCCTCCAGTCGCCATGCAGGCGGGCGAAGATCTCGCGGCCATGAACCTGCTCGATCGAGGCGAAGACGGGTGCCCAGGCGCGAAGCGACAGTTGGACCACGGCTTCCTCGTCGTCGCGGCGATACTCCCGGATGTGCGCATGCACGAGGCCGACGCTTGCACGTCGCCGGATGATGGGCGAGGAAATTCAGGCATGCAGCGTGCGCCACATCGACTGATGGATGGCGACGCCGTCGTCGAAGGTGCCGCCGATGGCGACGAACCCGGCGTGACCGTAGAAGTCGATGGCGCCAACCCGAGCGTGACACCAGACGAACGTCCCGCCATGGCGGACGGCGTGAGCGACGAGAGCATCGAGCACGCGGCGCCCGAACCCCTGCCCGCGGAAGTCCCCCTTCGTGGCCATCCCCCGGATCCGCCAGGCGTCGGTGCGACCCGGCTCCCACGGCGGTGGATCGGGGAACACGGTGCCCACCGAGAGGACGTCGTCGGTCCGGCCCGCGGTGACGGCCCGCACCGCGACATGGAGGGCGAGCGGGTGGTCGTCGCCGCGGAACCGTGTCGAGCCCTCGGGCAGGCCCGGGCGGAGAACCTCGTGGCGCAGCGGCCGGATCATGTCGACG
>VAXF01000209.1:6549-10688 GCA_005888395.1 Actinomycetota bacterium
CGCTCCCGAAGCCTCCTGAAGAAGAGCACGGCCTCTAGCTCAGCACGCGGCGCTTGAAGCCGCTGATCCCGAGCCACATGAACAGCGACGCGAAGCCCATGAGCACGGGGTACGCGACGTAGAGGTGCATGTGGGGCGCCTTGGTGAGCCCCGCCCGGAAGCCCTCGTTGATGTAGATCAGCGGGTTGAGCGTGACGAAGGCCTGCAGCCACGAGAACCCGCCGAGCTTGATCGGGTGCAGGGTCGTCCACGCGTAGTAGGTGCCGCCGAGGAACGTCATCGGCAGCACGATGAACCCGAACAGGTTCGGCACCTGTCGCGGGTCGAACCGCGTGCCGAGCATGAGGCCCAGGCTGCCGGCCGTGACGCACGCCAGCGGCATCATCGTGAGCAGGATCGGCCAGTGCACAGTGAGGTGCGGGTGGATGTAGCGCGCGTGCACGACGGCCGAGATGGGGAAGACGACGATGGCAGCGCACATACTCTGCACCGCGCCGGCCGTGACCTTGCCCACCGCGACCAGACTCACCGGCAGCGGCGCCAGCACCCGGTCCTCGATCTCCTTGGTGTAGCCGAACTCCTGGACCATCGGCAGGGCGACCGCCTGGATGCCCTGGAACATGATCGACAGCCCGACGACACCGGCCACGAGCACGGTGGCGAACGCCGACTCGCCGCCGGCGCGTCCGCCGCCGATGCCCTGGCCGATCTGCGGGAACACGTAGAGGAACACGAAGACCAGCAGCAGCGGTTGGATGATCGTGCGCGGGATGAACTCGTTGAGGTTCTTGCGTAGCACTGTGAGATCGCGCAGGAGGAGCGCGCCGAACGCCGAGCGGCTCGCCCGGAACGCCGTGCGGCCGACCTCGGCTCCCTCGATTGCGGACGCAGGCGCGGTCGCCGTCATCGTGTCAGCTCCTGCTTGAGCACCTTCCCGGTCGCGTTCCTCGGCAGCTCGTCCACGATCGAGATCCTCCGCGGCACCTTGTAGTCGGCGAGCCGCTCGGCGCAGAAGGCCCGGAGCTCGTCGGCGTCGGTCGGTGAGCCCTCCCGTAGCACCACCCACGCGGCGACGTCCTCACCCAGCACGTCGTGGGGGATACCCGCGACGGCCGCTTCCTGCACCGCAGGGTGCTCGAACAGCACCGACTCGACGTCGGCGGCGTGGATGTTGTTGCCGCCGCGGATGATCACGTCCTTCTTGCGGCCGACGATGTAGAGGTAGCCGTCCTCGTCGAGGAAGGCGAGATCGCCGGACCGCAGCCAGCCGTCGTTCCACGTCTGGGCGGTGGCGTCGGGGTCCTTGTAGTACTCGCGCTCGCGTCCCGGGTTGCGGATCAGCAGCTCGCCCACCTCCCGCGGTGCCAGCGTGTAGCCGTCGTCGTCGACCACGCGGAACTCGGTGGGCGCCAACGGCCGGCCGACCGAGCCGACGCGCCGCTCCGCCTCGTCCTTGGGCATTGCGCAGTACGCGGGCCCGGCCTCGGTCATGCCGTAGCCGTTCGAGACCGTGGCGTTCGGCATGCGCGACTGCAGCCGCCGCAACGTCTCCGGTGCGACCGGCGCGCTGCCGAGCGAGCACATCCAGAGGCTCGAGAAGTCGGTGTGCTCGAAGCGGGGGTGGGCGACGATGAGCTGGGCCATGGCGGGGACGATGAACACCGCGCCCGGTCGCTCCGACTCCACGAGTTCGAGCCAGCGGCGCGCATCGAAGCGGGGCAGGAACATGCCGGTCATGCCCATCTTCATCGGGTTGTAGATGAACCCGATGCCGGCGAAGGTGAACAGCGGCGAGCCGTGCATCCAGCCCGAGCCCGTCCACGTCGGCGCGTTGTTGGGGATCATGGCGATGTTGCGGTGTCGCACGGCGACGCCCTTGGGCCGCCCGGTCGTGCCCGACGTGTACATCACGTCGGCCAGGTCCTCGCCGTCGACGGGCACCTGGTACGAGGAGGTGTCGTCGTCGAAGAGGTGGTCCCAGGTCTCGGTCCGCACGACCCAGCGCTTCTCGTCCAGGTTCTTGGCCAGCTCGTCGTTGGTCACGACGGCGGTTGCCTCGGCGTGCTCGAGGATGAAGTCGAGCTCGCGCCGCGCCAGCCGGGTGTTGGTGGGGACGGCGACGGCGCCGTTCTTGTGGACGGCGGCATAGGCGACGATCCAGTCGAGAACCTGCTCGCCCGGTAGATAGATGGCAACGCGGTCGCCCTTGGTCACTCCCCGCGCCGCCAGCCCGCGCGCCAGCCGGTTGGAGCGCTCCTCCCACTCGCGGAAGGTGAGCGCGCTGCCGTCGCCGACGTTCTTGTAGCCGACCTCCTCGGGAACGTGCTCCGCCATCGTGCGGAGCTGGTCCGTGAGGAGGTCGACCATCGAGCGGTTGCTACATGCCGAAGCCGAACGGCGGCACGCCGCTCGGGTGGGCGGCGAAGAGCTTTCCCTTGTTGGCGGCGAGCTCGTCGACGCTCCAGCCGGCGTTGTCCTTCTGGAGCGTGCCCGCCGCGTCCCAGCCCGCCATCACGTGCACCTGCCCGCCGAAGACGACGAACACCTGGCCGCTCACGTCGCCGGCCGCGTCGGTGGCCAGCCAGGCCACGATCGGCGCCACGTTGTCGGGCGCCCACACGTCGAACTCGCCCTCACCGGCGGTGGGCACGCTGAACGTGCCCTCGGTCATGCGCGTGCGGGCTCGGGGAGCGATCGCGTTCGCCGTCACGCCGTAGCGCTGCAGCTCGCGCGCGAACACGACCGTCATCGCCGCGATGCCCGCCTTGGCCGCGGCGTAGTTGGCCTGACCCGCGTTGCCGAACAGGCCGGCCTCGCTCGACGTGTTGATGATGCGCCCCGTCACCGGCTTGCCGGCCTTGCTCTGCTCCCGCCAGTACGCGCCTGCGAACCGCGTGGGCGCGAAGTGGCCCTTGAGGTGGACCTTGATGACGGAGTCCCAGTCGGACTCGTCCATGTTGAAGCTCATCTTGTCGCGGAGGATGCCGGCGTTGTTGACGAGGATGTTCAGCTCGCCGAACGTGTCGATGGCCTGTTGGACGAGCTTCTGGGCGCCCTCCCAGCTGCCGACGTCGTCGTAGTTGGCAGCCGCCTCGCCGCCGCCGGACTTGATCTCGTCGACAACCTGCTGGGCCGGGCGGTCGTCCTTGCCCTCGCCCGCCCAGTCGCCTCCGAGGTCGTTGACGACGACCTTGGCGCCCTCGCTCGCGAGCAGCAGCGCCTCGCACCTTCCGATGCCCCGGCCCGCGCCCGTGACGATGGCCACCTTCCCGTCCAGCGAACCCATCCGAATTCCTCCTCAGTCAGTGTCGGCCGCAACACTAGAGGGCGTGCTCGTCGATCTTCACGCCCACTCCTCGCCCAAGTCGTCCTGCAGCAAGGCGTCGCTGCGTGATCTCGTGGAGGCGGCCCGGCGCCGGGGGGTCGACGCGCTGTGCCTGACCGAGCACGACCTGGCGTGGCCCGAGGACGAGTTGGCCGCCGCGTCGGCCGACGTTGGTTTCCCGTTGTTCAGCGGGGTGGAGCTCACGACCGACGCCGGCCACGTCCTCGCCTTCGGCCCGCTGCGGCGACCGCTCTGGCTCGGCTACCGGCTCGAGGAGCTGGCGGCCGAGGCGGAGGAGACCGGCATCGCGCTCGTGCTTCCCCATCCCGTGCGGCGGCAGGCGGGGGAGCGCGCCGTGCGCGCAGGGCGTGTGCCACCGCCGCCCGACGACGTCGTCGCGCTGCCGGCGTGGTCGGTCGTGCACGCGGTCGAGGCCGGGAGCACGCAGACGACTCCCACCGAGCAGGCGCTCACCGCCGCCGCGCTGCGCGTCGCGCCGCGTCCCGCGGTCGGCGGCAGCGACGCGCATGCGCCGGGCCGCGCGGGT
This sequence comes from Actinomycetota bacterium, assembly GCA_005888395.1. Taxonomy (GTDB): domain Bacteria; phylum Actinomycetota; class Acidimicrobiia; order Acidimicrobiales; family AC-25; genus AC-25. The sequence continues at coordinate 10,422 of VAXF01000209.1, forward strand.
GCGTGGGTCACGCGCTTCGAGCGCGACGTCCGCACGACGGCGGAGCTCGCCGAGGAGATCCGGGCGGGGAAGGTGACGCCCGTGTCAGCCTATGATCGAGCCGACCACGACCCTCTGGAGGGAACCTGATGGGTGACGCCGTCGTCGTCTCCGCCGCCCGCACGCCGATCGCCGACGCCCGCAAGGGCGCGCTGGCCAACGTGCCGATCTACGAGCTCGGCAAGGTCGCGGTTGCCGAGGCGTTGAAGCGATCGGGGATTCCTCCCG
>VAXF01000209.1:10759-10956 GCA_005888395.1 Actinomycetota bacterium
GGCCGTCAACTCGGCCGCCGCCACCATCCGCGCCGGCATGGACAAGGTCGTGATCGCCGGCGGGCTCGAGAGCATGACCCAGACGCCGATGGTGTTCGCCAAGTCGCCGTCGCCGTGGGGCGGCAGCTCGCCGTGGATGTCGCTGAGCCATCCGGCTACCGACGACGCTCCGGCCACCAACATGGGTGTCACGGTCG
>VAXF01000210.1 GCA_005888395.1 Actinomycetota bacterium
AGTAGCCGTCCTCGCCCTCGGTGCCCTTGCGCACGATCTCGCTGTCGGGCGCGACGAGCAGGTCGGGATGGAACGCCGCGCCCCAGCTGTCGTGGACGCAGTGCACCGGCCACCTCCCGCCGTCCTTGGCGAAGTGGGGCGTGGTCTCCGGATGCCAGTCCTGGGTGTAGACGATCGTGGCGTGCGCGGCGCGGGCCCGCTCGATCTCCCGGTTGGCAGCCTCGGCGGCTCGTTCACCACCGTGCACGTAGAGGTTGCCTTTCGGGTCGGCGAAGTCGTTTTGGATGTCGGTGACGATCAACGCGGTGCGCTCGTCGTAGTCGACCATCGCACCGTCTACTCGTGCTCGTCGTCGTCGAGGGGCACCTCGCGAGCCTGCTCGAGGGCGTCGGCCTCCGGTACCTCGTCGCCGAGACGCGGTGGGGTGGCGGGCACGGGCTCGTCGCCGCCCTCGTCGTCGACAGCGGCCGACTGCTCGAGGGCGTCGGCTTCCGGCACCACGCACGGAGGCAGTTTCTCACCCACGCCGGCCCATTCGGGGCCGAGGGAGCCGTCGCCCGGGGAAAAAGGGGGCCCGGATGTTTGAGCCCCGCGGCCCTCGGGAAGGACCGTCCTGTCCCGCCCCCCGGGACCCACCGGCGTTGGGGGGGTCGTTGTCTCTTCCGGCCCCCTCAACGCAAGCTCTCCTCCCGTGAACAGCGGCTACTCGTCCGACGGCTGGACCGTCACCGAGATCCTCCGGGAGTACGAGGCAGCGGGCTACAGCGGCCAGTTCGCCTCGAGGCCCGACGGGTTCGTCCTGTGCTTCACCTGCCACCAGCAGAGCCCGGCCCGCGAGGTGCACGTGCACGAGCTGCGCCGCACCGAAGGGGCGTCCGACCCGGCCGACATGCTGGCGGTCGTGGCGGTCACCTGCCCGCACTGCGGCGCCCACGGCACGCTGGTGGTCAACTACGGCCCCGAGATCACCCTCGACGACGCCGTGGTGCTGCGCGCGCTCGAGCGCTGACTTACACGGCCCACTGGCCGCGCTCGGTGAGCACTTTCCTGAGCACCTCTGGACGGTCGGTCATCACGCCGTCGACGCCGAGGTCGAGCAGCCTGCGCATCTCTGCGGGGTCGTCGATCGTCCATACGTGCACCGGCAGGCCGCGCCGGTGAGCGGCGGCGAGGAAGCGGCGGTCGACGACCGTGAGCCGGCCCTTTCGCGCCGGCACCTGCGCACACGCGGCCGGAGGCAGGGGACCCGCGAGACGGCCGAAGCTCGCAACGCGCAGCTGGACGATTGCGCGCGGCCCGAACGAGGTGCACACGCGGTCCTGCGTCAGCCGCCGGAACCGCGCCACCCGGCGGTCGGAGAACGCGCCCACACAGACCCGGTCGTGGGCGCGTGTGCGCTCGAGCACAGCCACCAGCGGCTCGACCGACGCGTCGTGCTTGGGGTCGATGTTGACGCGCAGCTCGGGCCACGTGCCGAGGAGGTCTTCGAGCAGCGGCACCGGCTCGTCGCCGACGCGGGCGTCGCGCACCTCCGACCAGGGCAGCCGGCCGATCCGACCGGTGCGATCGGTGACGCGGTCGAGCTCGGCCGTGGCGTGCACGTCGGTCTCGACGTAGCGGTAGCCGAGGGCCACGGCGGCCGCGAACGCCGCCATCGTGTTCTCCCCGACACCGTGCTCGCCATGAGCGCCGCGGTGCGCGAACGGGATCGGGTGCGGCCAGTCGAGGAACGGCCACGCACGCCGGGGCACGCGGCGACGGTAGCGTCTTCGTCATGGATCTCGACGAGGCGCGCGCCTTCCTCCGTGACAACCATCAGGCGGTGATGGCCACGTTCCGCCGCGACGGCCGGCCGCAGCTGTCGGTGCTCTCCTGCGGCGTCGACGACGAGGGCCGCGTGGTCGTCAGCAGCCGCGAGACCGCAGCCAAGGTCAAGAACCTGCGCCGTGACCAGCGCGTGTCGCTCTGCGTGATGGGCGACGAGTTCTACGGCCGGTGGATCCAGGTCGACGGCCAGGCGACGGTCGTGTCGCTTCCCGAGGCCATGGAGCCGCTCGTCGACTACTACCGGCGCCTCGCCGGCGAGCATCCCGACTGGGACGAGTACCGCGCCGCCATGGAGAAGGAGCGGCGGGTGCTCGTGCGCATCGACATCGAACGGGCCGGGCCCGACCGGCACGGTTAGCCCGGCGCTCCTCCGGCGAACCGGTCCTCGACCCGGTAGAAGCGGGCGGGCGTGTCCCAGAGGACGGTGTCGAGCGGGGGCCCCGAGAGCCCGTGCTCGCCGGCCTCCTCGAGGAAGCTCGCGACGGCATCGGGGTACAGCGCGTCGGGGTGGGGGAAGTCGCTCGCCCACACGACATGGTCGGCGCCGACGCGGCTGATCGTCCAGGCCGCGAGATCGTCGTCGGGATCGGTGGAGATCACGCACTGACGGCGGAAGTACTCCGTGGGCGTGAGCGGCAGGCCGGCGCACTCGGTGTCGCGCATCCACTCGTGGTGGGCGTCGAGGCGGCCGAGCCAGTAGGGAAGCCAACCGGTGCCCGACTCGAGGAAGGCGACGCGCAGCGACGGGTGGCGCTCGAGCACGCCCTCGAGCAGGAGGGTCGCCATCGCCGTCATCTGCTCGAGCGGGTGTGAGCACAGGTGACGGAGGGCGAAGCCTTCGAACCGGTCGGCGCCCACGGTCGGTCCCTTCAGACCGAGGCCTTCGTGGACGGCCAGGACGAGACCGGTCGTCTCGAGCGCGTCGTAGAGGGGGCCGTAGGCGGCGTCGCCGAGGTTGCGGCCGTAGAGCCGGTTGGGCCGGACGAGCACCCCGACCAGCCCGAGCTCGGCGCAGCGGCGCGCCTCGGCCGCGGCCAGGCCCGGGTCGGCGAGCGGGGCGATGCCGACGGCGGCGAGGCGCGACGGGTCGTCGGCGCAGTAGGCCGCGACCCAGTCGTTGTATGAGCGGCAGGCGTCTGCGGACGCGCGGGCGTCGAGGTCGGGCCGGAACGGAACGAACAGGCCGATCGACGGGTAGAGGACGACGGCGTCGATGCCCTCGCGATCCATGGCCCGGAGGTACGACGGGGCGTCGAAGCCGTTTGACAGCTGGTCGGCGATCTTGTCGGCGTCGCCACACGGGACGAACGGCGTCGTCGGAGGCAGGTCCATCGAGTCGCGGGCGAGCTCTCCGAAGACCGACGCCGGCTCGACGACGTGGGCGTCGGCGTCGAGCACGCGGTGGCCGGCGTGCACGGCTACATCCGCCGGGCGGCCATCCCGCCGTCGAGCGGGATGACGGTGCCGCTGATGTAGGACGAGCCCGGGCCGGCGAGGAACAGCACCGTCTGCCACACGTCGTCGGCGGTGCCCAGCCGGCCCATCGGCGTGTTGGCGGCCACCATCTTCTTCAGCCCTTCGGGGTCCTCGGCCTGGGCCGCGACCTGGAGGAACAGACCGGCCTCGGTCGCCGACGGCGCCACGACGTTGACGCGCACGCCCTGCCGCGCGTGCTCGATGGCAGCCTGTTTGCACAGGTTGACGAGGGCAAACTTCGACGCGCAGTAGGCCGCGTACTTCGGGGCGACAATGGCGCCGAGCACCGAGCCGAGGGCCACGACCGAGCCACCGCCCGCAGCGGCCATGACCGGGATGGCGTGCTTCATGCAGAGGAACGGGCCCTTGAGGTTGACGTCGATCACCCGCTGCCAGTCGTCGTCCTCGCACTCGACGACAGATGCACGCGTCTCCACCGCGGCACTGAGAACGAGCAGGTCGACACCACCCGCCTCCTTCGCGGTCGCGACCATCGAGACGACATCGGCCTCTCGCGTCACGTTGACCGCGCACGGCGTGGCCCGGCCACCCGCGGTCGTGATGTCCTTGACGACACGCTCGGCCCCGGCGGCGTCGATGTCGGCGACCACGACGTGAGCGCCTTCCGCAGCTGCGCCGGTGGCCACCACCTCGCCGAGGCCGGACGCGGCCCCGACCACGACCGCGACCTTGCCATCGAGCGCGCCACTCATCGGAGGGTCGCCAGTCCGCCGTCGCAGGGGATGACGGCGCCGCTCGTGTACGCGGACGCCTCGCTGGCCAGGAAGAGCGCCAGGTTGGCGACGTCGGCGGCCAGCCCGAGCCGCTGGGCCGGGATCATGCGGCTGAGGCCCTCGATGAATGCGTCGCGGTCGTCGCCCATAGCGTCCGCGACCTTCCGGAAGCGGGGCGTGTCGATGGAGCCGGGCGCGATGACGTTGGCGCGGATCTGCGGTCCGTACTCGAGGGCGATCTGTCGTGTGAGGGCGACGAGCCCGGCCTTGGCGGCGCCGTACGCGCAGTAGCCCTCGGAGCCGATGAGGCCGAGCACCGACGCCGTGTTCACGATGCTGCCGCCGTCGCCGGCCAGCATGTGGGGGATCGCCTCGCGGCAGCCGCGGAAGATGGCGGTGAGGTTCGTGTGGATCGTGAGGTCCCAGTCGGCTTCGGTGCACTCGACCAGCCGTCCCGACATCTGGACGGCGGCGTTGTTGTACAGGATGTCGATTCGCCCGAACGACTCGACACAGGCGTTCACCATGGCGGCGATGTCGTCACGGCGCGACACGTCGGCGTGCACCGCGACGGCCTTGCTGCCCGCGCCACGCACCATGTCGACGGTCTCGCTCGAGCCCTCGTCGTTGATGTCGGCGACGAGGACGCGGGCACCGTGGTGCGCGAACAGGACCGCCGCCGCGCGCCCCTGGCCGGACGCGGCGCCGGTGATGAGGGCGGCCTTCCCGTCGAGGTCGAAGACACTGTCCATCAAGAGATGCTGTCCATCAGATCGTGGCGATGGACCGTAGCGGGGCGCGCGGCGCACGGCGAGCGGGCCCCACGCCGCCCGCGACCAGCAACCGGATGACCCGGCCGCGGTGGCCGTGGTAGGGCTCGAGCAACTCGAGCATCGTCGTGTCGTCACCCCTCCGGGCGCCGGTCAGCGCGAACGTCACGAGCGACGGCAGGCCGTAGTCGCCCACGGGCACGGCGTCGGGATCACCGAGGGCCAGCAGGCCGACCTCGGCGGCCGACCACGTGCCGACGCCGGGGACCGCTGTCAGCCGGCGGTACGCGGCGTCCAGCGGCATCGACGTCGTCTCCTCGAGCCGGCGGGCAACCGTCGCGACGCGGCGCACAATGTCGGCGCGGCGGCGCTCGACTCCGAGCGGATGGAAGGCGTGGTAGGGCAGGTCGCGCAGCTGCTCGGGCGACGGCGGGAGGAGCAGGTCACAGGAACCCGGCGCAAGCTCGCCCCAGCGCCGCACGAGGGCGGTGTACGACCGGCGCGCCTCCTTGCCCGCCACCTTCTGCTCGAGGACCGTGGGCACCAGCGCCTCCGTCACCGCGCGCGATCGGCAGATGCGCAGGCCGGGCAGCTCCCGGTGGAGCCCGGCCACGACCGGGTGCTGCGGCCGGAACCCGGCGTCGTCGTCCGACGCGCCCAGTGGCGTCGAGCGCCCACTGCGTCCCCGGCCCCCAGGCGGTCGCTTCGGCGGTGTCGCCGTCGACCGAGACGTGCAGCGTCGCCGGTCCCTCGGGCGTGCGGCCGGCCCGCCACACCTCGTTGGCGGTCAGCCGCATCGTCGGGTCGGTGCGGCCGCGGCAGAGGGGCCCGAGGGTGAGCCCGACGTGGACGGGCCGCTCCAGCCGGAAGGTGCGCGTCTTCACAGGACCCCGCGCAGGTGGGCGGTCTCGTTGAGGCTGACCACGGAGCGCGCGCCGTCGCGGCTGGCGGCGACACGGCTAATGCTCGCGTAGCGCGGCTCGAACCAGAGATGCCGGCTGATGCCGAGGACGTGGCCGAGGTACGCGTTGATCACGCCACCGTGGCAGACGACGGCGACGTGCTCGCCCGGGTGGGCGGCGACGACGCGTTCGACTGCTCCCACCACGCCGGCGCGGAAGCGGGCAGGGTCGAGTCCGGGAGCGAGCTCCTCCCATCGCTCCTCGACGAGCGCGGACCACCGCTCGTCGCGCA
>VAXF01000103.1 GCA_005888395.1 Actinomycetota bacterium
CGCGCTGGAGCCCGGTCGGGTCGTCGCCCGCACCGACGTGGCCACCCGCCGGTTGCCGGCCGCGCTGGTGCCGGCAGGCGCCGTTGCTGCGCCGGCGGGTCGCACCGTGGTGGTGCGCGTGTTCCCGGGCGAGGTGGTGCTGCGCGGCCAGCTGGCACCGTGGGGCCTGCACGGCGTCGCCGCCCTGCTGCCACCGGGCACGCGCGCCGTCACCGTGCCGCTGCACGACACCAAGGTGCCCGTGCGACGCGGCGACGTCGTCGACGTCCTCGCCTCGTTCGACCCCTCGGTGTCGGCGGGTCGTGATCCCACGTTCGCGGTCGCCGAGGGTGCGCTCGTCGTCGCCGTGGGCGACGGCAGCGTCACCGTCGCCGTGTCGCCCGACGAGGCCACCCATGTCGCGTTCGCAGCCGCCAACGGCGTGATCGCGCTGGCCATCGGGCGAGCAGGCGACGAGTAGCCCGGTCTAGCGTCTGACCCGTTCCGCCGCGCGGGAAGGAGGCCGCCATGCCCTACGCCGAGGGCCGCGTGTACTGCGACGCCGACAGCCACCTGATGGAGCTGCCCGACTGGCTGCCGGAGTACGCCGATCCCGACGTGCGGGCCCGGCTCCGGCCGCTGCACCTCGGCGGCGCGGGCGCCCTCGCGGATGCCGCCGTCCGCGAGGCCGAGTCGCGCAAGGGCGACGCCGGCGCGGCGGCCGCGCTCGAGGACGCGCTGATGCGGGCCAAGGGATGGAACGCCCTCGGTGCCTTCGACCCCGCGGAGCGGAGCCGCGCCCTCGACCTGCTCGGGTTCTCGAGCCAGCTGGTGTTCAGCACCTTCGCCGTCACGCAGTTCGCCGGCGACGACGTCGACCTGCTCTACGGCGGTACGCGTGCCCTCAACCGGGCCATGGTCGACTTCTGCTCGGCCGACCCCCGCCTGGTCCCGGTCGGGTTCGCGCCGTGGGGCGTGCCGGAACGCACCGCGCAGGCGGTCGGCGAGGCCATCGCCATCGGCTGCGGCGCCGTCCTCGTGCCTTCGGCGATCCCGCGCGGGGTCGTCTCGCCCACGCATCCCGACCACGACCCCGTCTGGCGCCTGCTCGAAGAGGACGACGTGCCGTTCATGCTCCACGTCGGCGGCGGCGGGCGGCCGATCCACCCGGGCTTCCACGACAACGACAAGCCCGTCACCGACTTCCTCGGCGGCGGCGAGAACATCCGCTCCAAGGACTACATGGCGATCCAGATGCCGCCGGAGATCTTCCTGTCGTGCCTGGTCCTCGACGGCGTGCTCGAACGCTTCCCGCGCCTGCGCGGGGGCTGCATCGAGCAGGGCGCCATGTGGGTCGTGCCGTGGCTGCGCCGCCTCGACATCGCCCAGTCGACGTTCCGGCGCACCGAAGCCGATCTCGACCTGCCGATGAAGGCGTCCGACTACGTGCACCGTCAGCTTCGGTTCACGCCGTTCCCCACCGAGCCCGTCGGCTGGATGATCGAGCAGGCGGGCGACGACCTGTTCCTCTTCTCCTCCGACTACCCGCACCCCGAGGGCGGCCGCGACCCGCTGGCCCGCTTCGAGGACTCGCTCGCCGGCGTCGCCGACGCGGCCAAGGCCCGCTTCTATTCGGAGAACTACGGCGAGCTGATGGGACGGTCGCTGGCCGTCTGAGCCACGCCGTCTGAGCTACTACAGCGCCTTGGTCGAGGGCACGACCCGGGCGCGCCACGCCCTCGGCCGGTCGTAGGCGTGGCCCACCACCTCGCCCTCGGCCATGCGGGCGAGGAAGTCGGCGGGGCCGTCGAAGTCGGGCATCTCGAGGTAGGCGGCCCCGATGGCCGACGGCTCGTGGGCGTCGCTGCCTGCGCCGCCGGGCAGGCCGCGCTCGGCGGCGAAGGCACGGGCCCGCTCGTTGAGGTGCGGCAGCGACGTCTTGGCGTTGAACACCTCGATCGCGTCGATCAGCCCGCCGTCGGCCAGCGCCACCAGGGCGTCCTCTCGAAGGCAGTGGCGAGTCGGGTCGAACGGGTGGGGCACGTACACGAGCCCACCCTGGGCGCGGATGGCGGCGGCGGCGTCATCCGCCGGTGTGCCGAACTGCAGGCGCTCGGAGAGGAACAAGCCGATGAGCTCACCGGCGCGCGTGCGCACCTCCTGCCCGACCACAACCCGACAAGGCAGACGATCGGCCAGCTCGCGCGCGCCGTTGACGGTGCCGTGGTCGGTGATGCACAGCACGTCGACACCCGTCTCCTCGACGGCTCGGGACAGCTCGTCAGGGGTCGTGGTGGCGTCGCCCGACCACATGGTGTGCATATGGAAGTCGACGCGCACCCATCCGGGACGCTTCGGCAACGCGAGGTGCGCGTGTCGGTCGGCGGGCACGGAGCGAGCGTAGCGAGGTCAGCGCGAAGCGGAGTGAGCACAGAGGGAGTGAGCACAGAGGGAGTGAGCACAGAGTGAGCACGCGCCGTGGTCGCGCGGTAGCGTGCCCGCCCGTGCGACTGGAGCTGGGGCCCCTGCCGTCCGCGTGCGTCATCGCGTGGATAGAAGACGTCAACGCTGTTCTCGAAGACGTCGAGTCGGGGCGCACCAACTTCCCGTTCGTCGTCACGCCCGAGTCGATCGCCACGACGCGGCGGCTGTTGCTGTCGTGCTACATGCGCTGCGACGACGTGGTGTTCCACTGGTCGACGATGCACGTCGATCCCGACGTGGCCGTCGTGCAACTGCACTACTGGTTGACGCTGGCCCGCGCGTACCTCGATCTCGTCGAGCGCGGTGCGGCGAATCCGATGCGTCACGAGGCCGAGGCTTTCGCCGACGCGCTACTGCGCGCGCTGCTCGATGGTCTGGTCGAAGCAGAAAGGCTCGACGCCGAGCGCGCCGAGCGCACCTGGGACGCATGGCCCCGCAACCGCCAGCTCGACCGCAGCGCGTCTAAGAACCGCTGAGCGTCACGTCGCCGATCACGACGGTGACGCCGGCGGCGCCACCGGGCAGCCATTCGAGGTCGGATCCGATGGCCACGACGTCCTTGAGCATGCGCTGCAGCGTCGACGCGATCGTCGCCTCCCGCACGGGCTCCGCCAGCGCGCCGTCGCGCACCATGAGCCCTTCGACGCCGACCGAGAAGTCGCCGCTCACGGGGTTGGCGCCCGAGTGAAGGCCGGTCACCGATTGCACGACCACCCCGTCGCCCACCGCGGCGACGAGCTCCTCGGGCGACCGGTCACCGGGAACGAGGCTGAGGGCGCGCGCCCCGGCGCCCGGCGTCGACTTGAACCCGCCCCGCACCGCTGAGCCCGTCGACCCGGCGCCCGCGCGCCGGCCCGTGTACGCGTTGTGCAGGAACGACCGCAGCACACCGCCGTCGATCACCACGTTGCGACGCGTCGCCAGACCCTCGGCGTCGTAGGGCGTAGCGCCGTAGGCCTCGGGCGTCGTCGGGTCGTCGACCAGGGTCAGCGACCCCACCGCCACCGCCTCGCCCAGGCGGTCGACGAACATCGAGCGTCCCTTCACCACCGCGTCACCGCCGATGGCCCCGGCGACGATCCCGAGGAGCGAGGCCGTGACGCGCGGCTCGAGCACGACGGTGAGGCGCCGTGACGCCGGCTGGCGAGCGCCGAGCAGACGGGTGGCGCGCTCGGCCGCGTCGCCGGCGGCGGCGGCCACGTCGAGGTCGTCGGGCCGGCGCGCCACCGAGTAGCCGAAACCGGTCTGGGTCTCGGACCCCTCGCCGGCGATGGCATACGCGACGAGCGAGCACACCGTGCGGCGGGCCGTGGCGCGGATGCCCTCGCTCGTGACGATGGCCGACTCCGACATGCCGTCGCCGTACTCCGCCGTCTCCACCCCGCGCACGCGCGCGTCGGCAGCGCGCGTCGCCCGTTCCAGCTCGAGCGCGAGCTCGACCTTCCGGGCGGTCGGGAACTGACCCAGCTCGGGCCGGAACAGGTCGAGGTCGGCGACGGCGACGCCGTCCGGCACGGGCAGCCCATAGCAGTCGTCGACAGCGCCGAAGGCGGCGTTGTCGCGCGCCTCGCCCAGCACCTCCTCGAGCACGGACGGGTCGAGCGTGCCCGCGTACGCGAACCCCTGGCGGCCGCCCGCGACCACACGCACACCGATGCCCTCCGACTCCGACGACGAGAGCGACTCGACGTCCCCCTCGAACACGCGCACATCCGTGTCGCGCGAGCGGGAGGCGTAGGCCTCGACCTGCTCGCCGTCCCTCGCCCAGCTCGCGACGCGGTCGGCGAGGTCGAGAAGCTCGCCGTCGCCCTTCATGATCCGGCGGTGCCGCCCACGGTGATGCTCGCCACGCGGAGGGTCGGCTGTCCCGACGACACCGGCACACCCTGACCGTCCTTGCCGCACGTGCCCGCCCACGTGTCGAAGTCGTTGCCGAGCGCGTCGATCGACCGCAGCACCTCGGGGCCGTTGCCGATGAGGTTGGCGGCCCGCACCGGGTCGGTGACCTCGCCGTCCTCGATCATGTAGGCCTCCGTCATCCCGAAGACGAAGTCGCCGGTGGCCGTGTTCACCTGTCCGCCGCCGAGCTGCACGCAGTAGATGCCGTGGGGCGTCTGGCGGATGATCTCGTCGGGGTCGTCGGTGCCTGCGAGCACATAGGTGTTCGTCATCCGCACCATCGGCAGGTGCTGATAGCTCTGGCGCCGGCCGTTGCCCGACGATGCCCGGCCTTCCTTGCGCGCTCGCAGGAAGTCCCACATGTAGTCGGTGAGCACGCCGTTCTCGATGAGCGTGTTGCGGCGGGCCTCGTTGCCCTCGTCGTCGACGGCGTACGTGCCCCACTCGCGGGCGTAGGTGCCGTCGTCGACCAGGTTGACGTGGGGGCTGGCGACCTGCTCGCCCATGCGGCCGCGGAACACCGACGCGTCGCGGTTGACCAGGTCGGCCTCGAGCCCGTGGCCGCACGCCTCGTGGAACAGCACGCCGCCCGCGCCGCGGCGGAGCACCACGGGGAGCTTGCCGCTCGGTGCCGGGCGGGCCTTGAGCATCTCGAGCGCGCGACGCGCCGCCACGCGGGCGATCTCCTCGACGTCGACCTCGTCGTAGAACTCGAAGCCGACCGTGCGGCCGGGCGCTTCGTAGCCCACCTGCATCCCCGTGTCGCCGACGGCGACGCACTCGACGAAGAACCGGGTGCGCACCTGGTCGTCCTCGACGAGCAGGCCGTCGCTGTTGGCCACGAGGATGCGCCGGCGGCTGTCGCCGTAGCCCACGGCGGCCTGCCGGATCGCGCCGCCCGCAGACCGCGCCGCCTCGTCGGCCCGCAACAGCAGCTCGACCTTGCGCGCCTTGGGCACGTCTTCGGGAAGGATCTCGACGTCGTGCGGCCTGGGCACTTCGCGCCGTGTGAGAGCCGCCACCTGCACGCCACCGGCGGTGCTGCGGGCCGCGGCGGCCGCCGCCTCCGCCGCGTCGCGCAGACCTCGCTCCGTGAGGTCGGCGGTGTGGGCGAAACCGGTCGTCTCGCCCCGAATGACGCGGATACCGGCGCCGCGGTCGCGTCCGGACGTCAGCTCGGTGACCTTGCCCTCCTCGAGCGAGGCCGACGACGAGCGACGGTTCTCGGCGAACACCTCGGCGAAGTCGCCTCCCGTGCGGAGGGCCACGCCGAGCACGCGCTGGAGGACGGCTTCGTCGATCATCGGGGTCCAGTTCTATCTCTCTTTTCCCCGGCGCCGTAACGTACGCGGATGGCGATCGAGCCGGGCCTGGCCGCGTCGGCCGACCTCACCGTCGAAGAGAGCGACACGGCCGAGGCCCTGCACTCGGGTGACGTCCCCGTGCTCGGCACCCCTCGCATCGCCGCGCTCATGGAGGAGGCCACCGTCGCCGCGCTCCACGGCCACCTCGACCCCAAGGCCACCACCGTCGGCATGCGCGTGCAGCTCGACCACCTGATCCCCGTCGCCGTCGGGAGCAAGGTCCGCGCCGACGCCACCCTCGAGCGCTGCGAAGGCCGCCGGCTCACGTTCGCCGTCTCCGTCACCGGTGACGCCGGCCTCGTCGCCGCGGGCAAGGTGACCCGCGTGATCGTCAACCGCGACCACTTCATGGAGCGCGTCCGCTAGGCGAGGTTCGACGACCTCGGGTAGGCGACGGCCGGGTCGGTGATCACGTTGACGAGGTAGGGCGCGCCGGCGGCGAAGGCGCGGTCGAGGGCGGGGCCGAGGTCGACGGCACGGGTGACCGTCTCCCCCGCGCCGCCGAGGGCCTTCACGACCTCGTCGTAGCGGCAGCCGGGCTGCAGGTCGGCGGCCACGTCGTAGCCGTAGATCGCCTGCATCGGGTGCTTCTCGAGGCCCCAGATCCCGTTGTTGCCGACGATGGCCACGACGGGAAGCCCGTGGCGCACGAGCGAGTCGAAGTCCATGCCGTTGAAGCCGATGGCGCCGTCGCCCAGCATCAGCACGACCTGGCGGTCGGGGTGGGCAACGCGCGCCGCCATCGCGTAGCCGAGGCCGGTGCCTAGGCAGCCGTACGGGCCCGGGTCCATCCAGCAGCCGGGCTGGTACGAGTCGACGAGCCGGCCGGCGTAGGAGACGAAGTCGCCACCGTCGCCGATCACCACCGCGTCGCGCGCCAGCCGGCGCCGCAGCTCGCCGTACACCCGCGCCGGGTGGACGGGCTCCGTGTCGGCCTCGAGCTCGACCTGCTCGGCCGCGCGTCTCGCCGTCTCCTCGGTGCGCAACTTCGTGATCCAGGGCTCGTGGTCGGCGCGCTCGACGGACAATCGCGCGAACGTGCCGAGGGTCGTGCCGATGTCGCCGGCCGGCGCCGCGGCCGGCTGCGCGTGGCGCGCCACCTGGTCGGGGTGGTCGACGACATGGATCACCTGCGCCGATCCGAACGACCCGAACGACAGGCGGAAGTCGAGGGGCGTGCCGACGACGGCGACGACGTCAGCTTCCTTGAGCGCGCTGCGAACCCGCGCGAACGCCAACTCGTGGTCGGCGGGCAGGCAGCCGCGGCCGAGGCCGTTGACGAACGTCGGCACGCGCAGCGCCTCCACGCAGTCGCGCAGCGCGTCCCACGCGCCCCCCCACCACACGTCACCGCCGGCGACGAGGACGGGACGCTCCGCGCCCGCCAGCAGCCGGGCCGCCTTCGCCACCTCGTCGGCGTCGGGCTCGGCGGCGCGCGGCACGACGGCGTCGGGCACGTCGGACTCGGCGGAGCCGAACGCCACGTCGAGCGGGAAGTCGAGGAACACCGGGCCGCGATGGGGCGAGAGCGCGGTCTCGATGGCCGCGCCGAGCTCCTTGGGGATGTCGCCGGTGGCGTCGACGGTGCGGGCGAGCTTGGTGATCGACGCCACGATCGGCACGTGGTCGAGCTCCTGGAGCGATCCTGCGCCCCACCGGTACTGCGGGGCCCGCCCGCCGAGCACCACCAGCGGCGACCCGTTGAAGTGGGCGGTGGTGATGGCGCTGACGCCGTTGGTGACGCCGGGCCCGGCGGTGAGCACGGCGACGCCAGGCCGGCGCGTCAGCTTGGCCATGCCCTCGGCCGCGAACGTGGCCGTCTGCTCGTGGCGGACGTCGAAGATGCGCACGCCCGCCTTCACGCACCCGTCGTAGATCGAGAAGATGTGGCCACCCGAGAGCGTGAAGATCTCGCCGACCCCGTAGCGCTGGAGGACGGCGACGGCGAGCTCGCCGCCGTGACCGCTCACTCGCGTCATACGGCGTCGAGGAACGAGGTGAGCGCGTGCCACCACGCGTCGGTGTTCTCGAACTGGGGTGCGTGGCCCGCGTCGGAGAGAATCACGAGCTCGGCGCCGGGGATGGCGCCTGCGATGCGCTCGACGTGGCCGAGGAACGGCTTGTCCTGCTCGCCGGCGATCACCAGCGTGGGCACGTGCAGCGCTCGCAGGTCGTCGGTGCGATCGGGCTGCACGAACATCTTCGGCACCATCGACAGCCACATGTCGGGCGACGACGCCAACAGCTTGCCGTCGCAGAACTCCGCGTAGCCGGGCTGCTCGGCCAGCAGCCGCATGTGGGCGGGTGTGTCGAGCGGGCCGTCGAGCTCTCGCTGCGCCTCGAGCAGCGCGCGCATCCCCTGATCGCGCACGATCTCGCTCGCATGCGCGATCAACGAGTCGTCCATGTCGTCGAGCGGGCCGCTGCTCGTGTCCATGAGCACGAGCATCTCGACCCGCGCGCCGTGAGCGAGCACGAGGTGCTGCACGACCATGCCGCCCATCGAGTGGCCGAGCACGGCGAAGCTGCCCCACCCGAGCGCGTCGGCCAGCCCGACGAGGTCGGCGGCGAACCGCTCGAACCCGTAGGCGTCCTCGCCGCTCGGCTGGTCGCTGCCGCCGTGGCCGCGCAGGTCGGGCGCGACCGCGTGCCAGCCGAGCGCCGCCAGGTCATCGAGGAACGGGCTGAAGTCCTCCTTGGCGCCGGTGAACCCGTGGACGAGCAGGAACGGGCGCCCGCCCTCGCCCGCCTCCGCGATCTCGAGGGCGACGTCGCCCACGGGGACGCGCCGGACGCGCATCAGCGACCCGTTGCGGGGACTGCGCCGCTCGCGGTCCCGCTCGAGGAGAACGTCTGGCTCGACGACTGCATCAACGCGCCGAGGTCGGTCACCTGGTCGGCGGGCGGCTCGACGATGTGCACCGGCACGCCGAAGTCGTAGTACTCGACGACCAGGATGATCGAGGCCGGCGTCTGCGCGCCGCCGGGGACCGACGCCTTGGACAGGTCGAGCGTCTCCTCCTGTCGGCGCAGCCGGCCGGCTCCGTCGATCCACACGTCGACGGGGATCGTGGATCTGCCGAAGAGCTTGATGAGACGTTCGATCCCTTGCCGGCTCGCGGCCGACGTCGCGTTGGCGGCGGCGAGGTGCAGGTCGACAGTGCCGTGATAGCGGGTCGTCGAGGTGCCGCGGACGGTCTCGTGGTCCACCGCGCGCACGTCGGTCGACGTTCCCCGCAAGACCTCGAGCCCCTGGGTCGGGTCGCTCGATTGCAGCTGGCCGAGGTTGCCGATGTCGACCCCGGCACGGGACGCGAGCTGCTGGTAGTTCAGCTTCAGCCAGGACTTGCCGCTGAGGGTCGTTGCCAGCTGCGGGATGCGCATGTAGAGGACGGTGCCGGTGTAGACCGCCTTCACCGTGCTGACAGGGCGGCCGGCGTTGGCGATTCTCATGTCCAGTAAGCCCCGTTTCGCGCCGTAGTCGACCACGCCCGTGCCGCTCACGTTGGCGTTGCCGGCGGCGACGCCGGGGTTGTGCAGCTCGACGACGAGCGCGATCCGGGCGGTGCGGGCGGCGGCGGTCTTCGACGCTGCACCGCGCACCACCTCGAGGGCGCTCGCCTTCGATGCACCACATGCGGCCGCGGCCAGCGCGATCGCTACCGTGCACCCGATGACCCTCGTCCGCATGGTCGTTCCCCCCAAGGTCTCGGCGTAGGCTAGGGGCCGGAGCGGGGAGGGGTGAAGTGAGCCGGCGCTCGCTACTGCTCATCTTGCGACTGGGGGTCAGCGTCGTCGCGCTGGCTGTCCTTTTGCCGCGCGTTGCGCACAGCTGGTCGCACGTCGTGCGGTGGCGACCGACGACGGTCGGCTGGCTCGTCGCCGGCACCGCCGTCACCTTCGTCGGGGTGGTGCTCTCGGCCGTTCGCTGGCAGCGGGTCCTGGCGGCCTTCGAGCTGCCGGCGCGCCTGCGGGCGCTCCTCGGCCACTACCTGGCCGGCCTCTTCGTGGGCAACGCGCTCCCGACCAGCATCGGCGGCGACGTGTTGCGCGTGGTGCGCCTCTCGGCCGAGAACGACGACCGCCCCTCGACGTTCGCGTCCGTGGTGCTCGAGCGCATGACCGGATGGATCGTGCTCCCGGTGATCGCCCTCTTCGGCCTGTCGGTGAACCCCGGCCTGCGCCACCTCGGCACGGCGACGCGTGTGGCCGTGGGCTTCTCCGTCGGCACCCTCGGGCTGCTCGTGCTCGTCGTGGTCGCCGCCGGCAGCCCCCAGCTCGGCGGCCGCCTCGCCCACCGTGAGAGCTGGCTGCGGTTCGTGGGCGCCGTCCATGTGGGGCTCGAGCGCTTCCGCCGCCGCCCGGCGACTGCCGCCGCCGCCATCCTCGCCGGCTTCGCCTACCAGCTCGTCGTCGTCCTGTCGGTGTACTTCGCGTCCCGCGCCCTCGGCATCGCCGCCGGCATCACCGCCCTGCTTGCCTTCGTACCGGTCGTCGCCATCATCCAGGTGCTGCCGATCTCGATCGGTGGGCTGGGCGTACGCGAGAGCGCGTTCGCCCTCTTCCTGCACCCGCTCGGGGTGAGCACCGCACAGGCCGTCACGCTCGGCCTGCTGATGGGCGGCATGACGCTCGTCGTCAGCCTGCTGGGCGCCCCCGCATTCGCCGTCGGCACCCGTTCCGCCCGCCCCGCCCGCGTCGTGGCATGACAGACACCGTTGCCGCACCGGCGGTGGCTGCGCCGCGCGTGAAACCCCTCCGCTGGTGGCACGAGGTGCTTTTCATCCTCGGCTTCTACGGCATCTACACGACGATCCGGAACACCCAGGGCTCGGCCAGCGTCTCGGCCACGCACGCGTTCCACAACGCCCGCCACATCATCCACTGGGAGCGGCTGCTCGGCATCTATCACGAGCGCTGGGTGCAGCAGCGGTTCATCGCGTACCACGGCTTCATCCGCTTCTGGGACGTCTTCTACGGCTCGGCCCACTTCATCGTCTCGATCGCCGCGCTCGTCTACCTGTTCCGCAAGATGCCGGCGCGCTACCCGCGCCTGCGCAACACCCTCGCCATCACAACCGCCCTGGCGCTGCTCGGCTTCGCCACCTACCCGCTCATGCCGCCGCGGCTCCTTCCCCACGCGTACGGCTTCGTCGACACGCTGAAGGCCTACGGCGGGCTGTGGTCGTTCGACTCCGGCACGATGCAGAAGATCTCGAACCAGTACGCGGCCATGCCGAGCCTGCACTTCGCGTGGTCGAGCTGGTGTGTGCTCGTGCTGTGGCCCGCGATGCGCCGGCCGTGGTCGCGCGCCGTCCTGCTGACGTATCCCCTCATCACGCTGTTCGCCATCGTGGTCACGGCCAACCACTACGTGCTCGACGCGGCCGGCGGCGCGCTCGCCCTCGCCATCGGCTACACCGCGAGCGTCGCCATCACCCGCCAGCGGACGACTCCCGATCCGGCGCCCGCGCCGGCCGCCTAGCCCCGGCTCACGCGACAGACCAGCACCGGTTCGAGACCCTTCAGCGAGCGCCGGCGGGCGCGGCCGAAGACGGCGCCGCGCACGCCGCCGGCCGTGTCGCGGACGTCGCCGGTCGCGAGCACCTCGCCGCCCTTGGCACACTCGGCCACGCGGGCAGCCACGTTGACGACATGCCCGACGACGTCCTCGGGCATCACCACCACCTCGCCGACGTGCACGCCGGCACGCAACCGCAACGGCGCGGGCTGGAGCGAGACCAGCTCGAGGCAGGCGAGCACGGCGGCCTCCGGCTCCGGGAAGGTGAGCAGGAACCCGTCGCCGAGGCGCTTCACGATCCGGCCGCCGCGGCTGCGCACGACCGGCCCGACCATCTTGTAGTGCTCGGCCAGCAGGCGGCTGGCGACCTCGTCACCCTCGGTGGCGGTGAAGCGGGTGAAGCCCTCGAGGTCGGTGAAGGCGACGGCGAGACGCGCCGGCACGCCCTCGCCCGTGCCGTCCTCGGAGGTGTCCGACAGGATCTGGATGGTCGAGAGCCCGAGCTTGGCCAGCGTCGAGGGCCGCTGCTCCACCGAGCGCTCGAGCCAGCGCTCGAGCACCTCCATCGGTGTCGCCGTCGAGACCGGCTCGCCCGAGCCCGGCGACTCCAGCCACTCGCGGCGCACCAGGCCCGTCTCGACGGCCGACGACATGAGGTAGGGATCGCGTTTGAGCAGGTCGGCGAGCCGCGCCGCCATGCGCGACCGCGCCTTGTGAACGACCCGGCGTCCCGCCACCCGCGCGTCGTCAGTGCTCACGTCTTGCTCACGGGCGCCGACCGTACAGTGGGTGCCAGCGGGTAGCGTTCGCGTCGCACATGATCCTCGAGACCATCGAACGCCCCGCCGACCTGCGCCGGCTCGGCCCCGACGAGCTCGCCACGCTGGCGGCGGAGATTCGCGAGTTCATCGTGCAGACCGTCGCCGTCACGGCCGGCCACCTCGGCTCGAACCTCGGCGTCGTCGAGCTCACGCTCGCGCTGCACCGGGTCTTCGACTCGCCGCGTGACGTCATCCTCTGGGACACCGGCCACCAGGCGTACGTGCACAAGCTCGTCACCGGCCGGCGCGACCAGTTCTCGACGCTGCGCCAGGCCGGAGGGCTGTCGGGCTACCCGTCGCGGCACGAGTCGGAGCACGACTGGGTCGAGAACAGCCACGCGTCGACGATCCTGAGCTACGCCCATGGCTTCGCCACGTCGATGGCCCTCACCGGAGAGGACCGGCGCGTGATCGCGGTGGTCGGCGACGGGGCGATCACGGGCGGGATGGCCTACGAGGCGCTCAACAACCTCGGCCACAGCGGCCGGCGCGTCCTCATCGTGCTCAACGACAACGGCCGCTCGTACGCGCCCACCGTGTCGCGCCTTGCCGGCGGCCTCACCCGCCTGCGGCTCAACCCGCACTACGTCCGCAACCGCGAGCGCGTGCAAAACGCGCTCGCCGAAGTGCCGCTGCTCGGCGGCCGGCTCGAGCGCGCCTTCGAGGGCGTGCGGGCCATGTTCCGCGAGGTCCTCGAGCCCGACGCGTTCTTCGAGGCCCTCGGCGTTCGCTACATCGGTCCGATCGACGGCCACGACATCGCCGGCATGGAGCGCACGCTGCGCGAGGCGGCCGTGTTCGACGGGCCGATCATCGTCCACGTGCTCACGCAGAAGGGCCGCGGCTACCAGCCGGCCGAGGACGACGACGAGAAGTGCCTGCACGACGCGCCCGTGTTCGACCCGCTCGTCGGACCGCCGTCGTGGGAACCGACCGGCTACACGCAGGCCTTCGCCGAGGCGATCATCGCGGCCGGCGCGCGCGATCCGCGCGTGGTGGCCATCACCGCGGCCATGCCCGGGCCCACCGGGCTGCTCCCGTTCCAGGCCCGGTTCCCCGACCGCTGTTTCGACGTCGGCATCGCCGAGCAGCACGCGGTGACGGCCGCCTCGGGCATGGCCATGGGCGGCCTGCGCCCGATCGTGGCCGTCTATTCCACGTTCTTCACGCGTGCCCTCGACCAGGCCAACCTCGACGTCGCGCTGCACGGCCAGCCGGTGGTGTTCTGCCTCGACCGGGCCGGCATCACCGGCCCGGACGGCGCGTCGCACCACGGCGTGCTCGACATGGCGCTGTGCCTCAAGATCCCCGGCATGACCGTGCTCGCGCCATCGTCGGCCCAGGAGCTCACCGTGATGATCGAGCACGCGCTCACGATCACCGATGGCCCCGTCGCCATTCGCTACCCCCGCGGCAACGCCCGCCAGGTCGACCCGACCGACGTCGGTTCGGGCCTCTCGGCCCGCAAGCTGCGCGAGGGCCCCGACGCGTGCATCCTCGCCGTGGGCAAGCTCGTCGAGGCGGCACTCGGCGCGGCCGGCATCCTCTCGGCGCAGGGCGTCGAGACGACGGTGTGGGACGTGCGGTGCGTGAAGCCCCTCGACCTCGTGATGCTGCAGGACGCCGCCCGCCACCAGCTGGTCCTCACCGCCGAGGACGGGATCCGCTAGGGCTGCGCCGGCATGGCCATGGCCGACGCCATCGCATCGCTCGACGACCTGCGGGCAGCCCCGCCGGTCGTGGTGCTGGGCGCGCCGGTCGAGTACATCCCCCACGGCGACCCCGCGCAGATCCTCGCCAACCTCGGCCTCGACGCCGACGGCATCGCGGCTGCCGTCACCAAGGCGCTCGGTTAGCCCGACGCTGCTCGCCGCCATCAGTTGAGCGCGGGCGGCGCCCGTTCGGTTCGCTCGGGCTCCGACCACGTCCACGCGCCGGGCCGCCCACCGAGACGCCAGCCGAAGAGGGTCTTGAGGCTGTGGTGGAAGCTGCACAGCCGGGCCAGGTTCTCGAAGGTCGTCAGCCCGCCCGCTAACAGCGGCTCGATGTGGTCGATCTCGAGGAACCGGCTCACCTCACAGCCCGGCACGCAGCACACCGGGTCGCGGGCCTCCAGGGCCGTGCGCAGCTTGGCCGGGATGTAGCGGGACTCATGGGCCACGGCCCGGACGTCGGCCCCGTCGGTGACGATCACCTTGAGGTACGCGTCCTCGGCCATGGCCTTCACGGTCCATCGCCGCGTGGTCGACCCGCAGGTTGAGGGTCGCCTTGGTCGGACCGGCCGTGCCCGTGACCAGCTCGAGGAGCGCATCGGCGGCATAGGCGGCGTAGGGCTCGCGCCGGCCGGCCCGCCGTGCCTCGCGGAACACCACGTTCTGGCGGGCCTCGACGAGGGCCAGGAGCTTGGCGCCGTCGTCGGGCGCGTAGCGGGCCCGGAAGCACACCGCCCCCTCCTCGTCGCACCAGCTGTGCAGGTAGCGCCGGCGCCTGATGCGCTCCTGCCACTCGACCTCGTCAGTCGCTGCCGCGGCCACCACGCGGCGGCACTCGTCTCGCAGCGCCCCCAGAGGCTCGCGCTCTGCGATCGCCAGCAGTTTCGACTCGGCGGCGGGGCTCGCCGCGGCCGCGGAGGCGACCTCGCGGGCCTGGGCCTCTGACAGCCGGCCCGAGACGAAAGCCTCGCGCGTCGCGGGGAGCTCCTCGAGGCGCTTGGCCGTCTCGATGGCGCCGGCCGCGGTGCCGAGCGAGGTGCCCGTCTTGGCCGCCACCCAGCTCGCGGCCGAGCGGTGGCCCTCGAGGCGCCACTGGTTGGTCTCCTCCACCCGGCGCGCCGCCAGCGCCCGGCCCGCGGCCGCGATCCGTTCGGCTTCGGCGAAGCGATCGACGAGCCGAGCCGCGTCAGGCCCCGAGAGGACGCCCGGCTCGAGCGCGCCAACCACGTCGCGGAGCGTCGCGACCGCCGCGTCGAGTCCGCAGAGCGAGACCACGCATACCTCCCCAGCACGAGGACCAACCTCAAGGGGAAGCGAACATATGTTCGCACATTCCGCCGAGGTTGTCAAGCGATCAGGGATAGATCTTTTCGTTGGCCTCGAGCATCGCCACGAACTTGGCGATGCGGCGCGCCCGCGTCTCGGGCTTCTTGGCGTCCTGGATGCGGTAGAGGATCGCGTACCGGTTGCGACTGTCGAGCCCCTCGAAGAACAGGCGCGCGCGACGGCTCTTCGCCAGCGCCCGCTGAAGGTCATCAGGCACGGTCGCCGTGCTCTGCGCGTCGTAGGCCGAATCCCACCGGCCGTCCTTCTTCGCGCGCTCGACCTCGCGCGCGCCCGCGGGCTGCATCCTCCGTGCCCTGATCAGCGCCGTCGCCTTGTCGCGGTTGATCTTCGACCACACGCTTCTCGCAGAACGCGGCGTGAACTTCTGGAGCCACTGTTGATCGTCGAACGCTCGCTTCTGCCCGTCGATCCACCCATAACAGAGCGCGACCTCGAGGGCGCCCTCATACGAAACACTGACGAGAGCCGCCCCCTTCTTTGCGATTTTCACCCAGCTACCGCGCGATGCGGCGTGATGAGCATCGAGCCACTTCTCCCACAGGCCCGCGGACCCGAACTCTTTCGTCGGAAGGGTCGACGTCAAGCGATCACGTGGTAGATCGCGACGACGACGCCGTCGGGGTCGACCGTCGAGAAGTCGCGATGGCCCCACGGCCGGTCCTCGAGCGGGCTGCATTCGACGCCGGCGCCATCCAACCGCGAGCGCCACTC
>VAXF01000213.1:0-293 GCA_005888395.1 Actinomycetota bacterium
CCTGTCCGCGCTGGAGGACACGCTGAGTCGCTTCCCGACCGGCTGGCGCGTCACCGTCGAGCTCCGCCACCCGTCATGGTTCGTCGACGCGACCTACGACCTGCTCGGCCGTCTCGGCGCCGCTCTCTGCCTGGCCGACAGCCCCGGCCGCCGGACGCCGGTCGTGCGGACCGCCCCGTGGGGCTACGTCCGCTTCCACGAGGGCCGGGCCCGGCCCCATCCCTGCTACGGCGAGCGCGCCCTGTCCACGTGGGCGGAGACGATCGCTTCGATGTGGCCGGCGGCCGCCGACG
>VAXF01000213.1:317-4397 GCA_005888395.1 Actinomycetota bacterium
CGGGCCGGGCTGGATCCGACCCGCACGCCGTTGCCCCACGAGGTCGAGGTGGTCGGCGCTACCGCGGCTGACCCACCCGCTACCTCGAGGACATAGCCCCTGGTTTCCGGGAGTTATGTACTCGAGACGCGGCAGGAGCGGCTACATGAGGTAGGCGTCGGAGAACTGCTTGGCCGCGTCGGAGGGGTCGGCCTTGTCGACGTCGATCTTCTTGTTGTACTGCTGCAGCAGGGCGGTCGTGATCTTGGCCGACGTGGCGTCGAGCACCGAGCGAATCTCGCTCGTGGCCTTGGCCGAGCGCAGCACCGGGATCACATTGTCCGCCGTCTGCAAGTGCTTGTCGTCGTCGAGCACCGTGAAGCCGCGCGCCTCGATGGAGCCGTCGCTCGAGAAGATGAGCCCCACGTCGATGTCGCCCTTGGCCAGGGCGTCCTTCGTCAGCGCGCCACCGGCGTCGAGCGACTTGAACGACTTGAACGTCAGGCCGTACGTCTTCTGCAGGCCGGGCTGGCAGAACGGCCGGGTCGGGCACTCGGGCGGGCCGCCCAGCACGAGCTTGGAGGCGACCGGCGCGAGGTCGGACACCTTCGTCAGGTGGTCCTTGTCGGCGGTCGTCTTGGTCACGGCGAAGGCGTTCTGGTCGGCGGCCGGCGAAGGTGTGAGCGCGACCACGTTCTTCGCCTTCAGGCGGTCCCGCAGCTTCGCGGCGGTGGCCACCGTGTCGCCGGACGCCTCGCCGGCGCTCTTGTTGAGGAACTCGAGGAGCGTCCCCTCGTACTCGGGCACCATGTCGACCTGCCCGCTCTCCAACGCCGGCTCGACGATCTCCCGGCTGCCCAGCTTCGCTCGCACGTTGACGGTGTAGCCCTTCCTCCGCAGGGCGGTGGCGTACACGTCGGCCAGGAACTCGCTCTCACCGAAGTTGAACGACCCGATCGTGATCGCGGGCTTCGCCGCGCTGGAGCTCTTGGACTTGCCGCACCCGCTCAGCCCCAGCCCGCCGGCCAGGAGCAGGACAAGGACGCCGGCCGCGCCGGCCCGTCGATGGGTCATGGGTGGGACCTCCCGAGGGAACGCCGAGTCCGGTCATCCTTGCCCATGCCCGGCCGCTTGTCACGGCCGCGCCGAGTCCCGCGTCAAACAGGCTCGACGGCTGCACCGGCGCCGGGGAGGGCGGCGGCCCGTGCCGAGCGGGCCGCGGAGCTGAGCCCTGTCGGGGTCACCGCCCGTTGCACGGCGCCGAGCGACAGGTCGGTCAGCACGGACAAGGCGGCGACGAGCAGTGCGCCCGCCGTCACCTGGACGAAGTCGCGCTGCGCCAGCCCGGCGGTGATGAAGACGCCGAGGCCACCGGAGCCCACCACGGCCGCCAGGGTGGCGGTGGCGACGACCTGGACCGCCGCCGTCCGAACGCCCGCCATGACCAGGGGCACGGCGGCGGGAAGCTCGACCCGGACGAGCACCTGGCGGCCCGTCATCCCCATCCCGCGCGCCGCCTCGCGCAGCTCGTCGTCCACGCCGGCCATGGCCACGTAGGTGTTGGTGACGACGGGCGGCACGGCCAGAGCGACGAGGGCGATGTAGGCGGGCCGGTTGATGCCGAGCACCTCGCGGATCCCGAGCAGCTGGACGGCGACCACCAGGATGGCGAACGACGGGATGGCCCGACCGACGTTGGACACGTTCACGGCCAGGAACCCTCCCCGCCGGAGGTGGCCCAGGACGAGCCCGACGGGAAGTGCGAGCACGAGCGCGGTGAGAACGGCCGCGCCGGACATCGTCAAGTGCTCCACGAGTCGCCGCGGGATGCCGGCGCGGCCGTGCCAGTGCGCCGCCGCGGTCAGCCAGCGGACCACGCTCGCCACCGAGAACGGCGCCGGCACCGCGGCCAGGAAGGCGCTCACGTGCGGCTCCCCGCCCTCGCCCATGGCGTGACCAGGTGCTGCACGCCGAGCAGGGCCAGGTCGGCGACGCCGGCCAGCGCGACCGAGAGCACGGAGCCGACCACGAGCGGCGTGCGGAAGTCGCGGATCAGGCCGTCCAGCATCAGCTGGCCGAGGCCGCCCTGCCCGATCAGCGCGGTGACGGTCACCAGCCCGATCGTGGTCACGGTGGCGATGCGGATGCCGGCCACGACGGCCGGGACGGCGAGGGGTAGCTCGATCCGCCACAACAGCCGGCGGCTGGTGAACCCCATACCTCGGGCGGCCTCCAGCACGTCGTCGGGCACGCCGTCCAGCCCGGTGACGATGTTCCGGATCAGGATGAGGAGCGTGTAGCCGACGAGGCCGATCTCGGCAGTGGTCGTCGACAGACCGAAACGGGGGACGAGGAGCGCGAACAGGGCGAGCGACGGCACCGTGTACACCACGCCCGCCACGGCCAGGATCGGCGCGCCGGCACGGCGCCACCGGTGGGCGACCACTCCCAGCGGGAGCGAGAGGGCGAACCCGACGAGGAGGGCCACCGCGGTCAGCCGGAGGTGCTGGGCCAGGGCAGAGGTGATGACGCCGGTGTGGTCGCGCACCCAGTCCCACCGCACCCACGGGTCGGTCACGGCCTGGACCGCCGGCACGCAGCCACCCTACGGCGGGCGCGAGGGAGCTCCTGTCACGGCCTCGCGTCGTATCCCGTTGCGATTCCTGACCCGAACTCAGAGAGGCACCTAGCCTCGCGGCGGATGATCCGGCTGGACCGTGTCACCAAGCGGTACGGCGACAGCACCGTGGCGGTCGACGACCTCACGCTGGAGGTGGCCGAGGGCGAGCTGTGCGTGCTCGTCGGCCCGTCCGGGTGCGGGAAGACGACGACGATGAAGATGGTCAACCGGCTGGTCGAGCCGACCAGCGGCCGCATCTTCCTCGCCGACGAGGACGTCACCCACGTCGACGCGGTGCGGCTGCGGCGCCGGATCGGCTACGTCATCCAGCAGGTCGGCCTGTTCCCCCACCTGACCGTGGCCGACAACGTGGCCACGGTCCCCAAGCTGATCGGCTGGGATCGCCATCGCGTCGCGGGCCGGGTTGCGGAGCTCCTGGAGCTGGTCGGGCTGGAGCCGAGCCGGTTCGCCCATCGCTACCCTCACGAGCTGTCCGGTGGGCAGCGCCAGCGGGTGGGCGTGGCGCGAGCGCTGGGCGCGGACCCGCCGGTCCTCCTCATGGACGAGCCGTTCGGCGCCATCGACCCCATCACTCGCGGTCGGCTCCAGCAGGAGTTCCTGCGGTTGCAGTCCGAGGTGCGCAAGACCGTCGTGTTCGTGACCCACGACATCGACGAGGCAGTGCTGCTCGGCGATCGCATCGCGATCCTCAGGCAGGGCGGTGTGCTCGAGCAGCACGACACACCCGCCGAGGTGCTCGGCCGGCCCGCGTCCCCGTTCGTGGCCGACTTCGTGGGAGCCGACCGCGGGGTGAAACGCCTGGCTGTCACGCCGATCGACGTGGCAACCCTCGACCGGCCGCCAACCGTCCCGGCCGGCGAGTCGGTGGCCGGCGCCCGGCGGATCCTGGCCGCCGCAGGCCGTGAGTGGGCGGTCGTCGTCGGTGAGGGGGACGGAGCGCCGGTCGGCTCGCTCACCCTCGACGACGCCGGCCCGGCCGGCGAGGACGGCGCCGGCGCCGTCCTCTCGCTCATGCAGCCGCTGCCCGCGACGGTGCCGAGCACGGAGACGCTCGAGCGCGCCCTGGCCGAACTGCTGCAGCACGACGCCGCGTGGGTCGCCGTGGTGGACGGCGACCGCTATGTCGGCGTGCTGACACCCACCACGCTGCACGCCGCGCTGCGCCGGTCGGTGGCCGCCGGGGCGACTCGACCACCGACCGGTTGAGCCTGTCGGCGCCCGCCCGTCAGCCTCGGTCGTCGGCCGGCTCTGCGCCGCCGCCCCCGGAGCGGAGCAGCGCGATGATGCCGACCAGCAGCGCGACGATCGCGACGACGATCGCCGCGGTGGCCCGACCCGAGCCGGAACCAGAGCTGCCGGACGCGTTGAGATCGCTCACCGCCTGACCGACGACCTCGACGTCGGCGTCGGTCGAGCCGTCGGCGAAGGCGAGGGTGACCCGCCACGAGATCGCCGTCGGC
>VAXF01000214.1:0-1598 GCA_005888395.1 Actinomycetota bacterium
GCGGCCCCGGCCGCGCGTCTTATCCCGCGGACGACCTGAACCTCGAGGAGGAGCGTGATGGGCCTGTCGAAGGCGCGGCTCGAGCAGATGCACGACGTGATGGCGGGTCATGTGGAACGTGGCGACGTCCCCGGGTTGGTCACGTTGATCAGCCGGCAAGGTGAGGTCCACGTCGACACCATGGGGACGATGACCGCGGGCGGCGGCGACCCGATCCGCCGCGACACGATCTTTCGCATCTCGTCGATGACGAAGCCCGTCACCGCGGTCGCGGCGATGATCCTCGTCGAGGAGTGCGCGCTCCGGCTCGACGAACCGGTCGACCGGCTGCTGCCGGAGCTGGCCGACCGCCGGGTGCTGCGGCGGATCGACGGTCCGCTCGACGACACGGTGCCCGCCGACCGGCCGATCACGGTGCGCGACCTGCTCACCTTCCGCATGGGCATCGGTCTCGTCATGGCCGTGCCGGGCACACACCCGATCGCCGACGCGCTGGCCGCGCTCGGCCAGGGTCCACCCAACCCGGCGGGACCGCCCGGGCCCGACGAGTGGATCCGCCGCCTGGGCACGCTCCCGCTCGTGCACCAACCGGGTGAGCGCTGGATGTACAACACCGGGTCCGACGTGCTGGGCGTGCTGATAGCGCGGGCCGCTGGCTGCCCGTTCGAGACGTTCCTGCGGGAGCGGATCTTCGAGCCGCTCGACCTGAAGGACACGGGCTTCAGCGTCCCGGCGACCGAGCTCGATCGCCTGGCGACGAGCTACTGGACGAACCCCGACACCGGCGTGACCGAGGTCTTCGACCCGGCAGAAGGCGGGCAGTGGAGCCGTCCGCCGGCCTTCCCGTCGGGCGCCGGCGGTCTCGTCTCCACCGTCGACGACTACCTCGCCTTCGCCGAGATGCTGCGGGCCATGGGGACGTACGGCGCCGAGCGCATCGTGTCGAGGCCGTCGGTCGAGGTGATGACGACCGACCAGCTGACACCCGACCAGAAGGCCGTCTCGGGGCTCGTCCCCGAGTACTTCGACGGTCACGGGTGGGGCTTCGGCGTCTCCGTCGTCACGCGCCGCACCGACGTGGCGAAGTCGGTCGGCACGTACGGTTGGGACGGCGGGCTGGGAACGTCGTGGTGCACCGACCCCGTCGAGGACATGATGCTGATCCTCATGACCCAGCGAGCGTGGACGTCCCCCGCGCCTCCCAACGTGTGCCTCGACTTCTGGACCTCCGCCTACCAGGCGCTCGACGACTGAGTGTGACCGATGGCGCCGGGAGCGCCGACGCGCGGCTGATCCTCGCCGCGCAGGCGCTGCGCGCGTTCGCCTACGGGTTCGGCGCGGTGCTGTTGGGCACGACCCTCGACCGCCGCGGCCTGTCCTCCACGGAGGTCGGTGTGGTGCTGGCCGCGGTGGTGGCCGGTACCGTTCTCGCCTCGCTGGCCGTGGCCCGGTGGGGCGACCGGTGGGGCCGCCGCCGCTGGTACGTGGG
Source organism: Actinomycetota bacterium (assembly GCA_005888395.1). Taxonomy (GTDB): domain Bacteria; phylum Actinomycetota; class Acidimicrobiia; order Acidimicrobiales; family AC-25; genus AC-25. Next base: position 1,490 of record VAXF01000214.1, read on the forward strand.
CCTCTACGTCGCGCTCGCCGTCGTAGGAGCGACGTTCGCCGAGTCCGCTGCGCTGTGGCTGCTGATCCTCGTGGCACTGACCGGGGCGTTGTCCACCGAGGTCGTCGAG
>VAXF01000214.1:1653-2316 GCA_005888395.1 Actinomycetota bacterium
GTCGCACCCGCCTGCGCGGCTTCGGCGTCTACAACGCCGTGGCCACCGCCGCGGGCTCGCTCGGCGCGCTCGCGGCCGGCGCGCCGGGCCTGGCCCACCACCTGTGGCGCCACGCCCCGTCGGACGAGCGGTGGTTCTGGCTGTTCGTGCCGGTCGCCCTGGCCGGCGCGCTGGTGGCGGCACGGCTGTCGCCGGCGGTCGAAGGCCCGCCGACCGACCGTTCGCGGCCGGCGCAACCTCATCAGCATCTCGGGGAGTCGCGGCCGACCGTGTACCGACTGGCCGGGCTGTTCGCGGCCGACTCGTTCGGCGGTGGGTTCGTCGTCCAGTCGTTCATCGCGTTCTGGCTCACGCGGCATTTCGGCGCGACAACCGGCACCGTTGGCATCGTCTTCTCCGCCGTCGGGATCCTCCAGACAGCGTCGTTCCTCGCCGCTACCCGCCTGGGCGAGCGGTTCGGGCTACTCGCCACGATGGTGTTCAGCCACCTGCCCTCCAACATGCTGCTGGTGGTGCTCGGCTTCGCCCCGAACCTCACCGTGGCCGTGGTGGTGTTGCTGGCGCGGGCGGCGCTGTCCTCGATGGACGTGCCCACCCGCCAGGCCTACGTCATGGCGCTGGTGGCGCCACACGAGCGCACCGCGGCCGCGGCGTACACCAACA
>VAXF01000214.1:2392-7594 GCA_005888395.1 Actinomycetota bacterium
CCTGTGGGCGTGGTTCCGCCGCGTCCCCCTTCCCGAGGAGGTCGCCGCATGAAGTGGGTCACCCGCGCCCGGCCCAAGACCGACCGCATCGCCTGCCCATGGCTCATCCGCCGCTTCATCGACCCCGACGGCGAGATCCTCTACGTGCCCGCGGGCGAGGTCCTCGCCGTGGCCGAGGCGAAACGCGCCCACAGCTTCGACGCCCCCGGGGCCCGCTACGACCACCGCGACGGCAAGTGCACGTTCGAGGTGCTCATCGACGAGTACGGCCTCGAGACTCACCCCGCGCTGGTCAGGCTCGCCCGGATCGTGCACGCGGCCGACATCGACGGCGAGCAGCACACCGATCCTGCCGGCGCGGGCCTCCTCGCCATCGGGCTCGGCGGCCTCGACGTCGAGGTCGACGACCACAGGCTGCTCGAGCGGGCCGGCTTCGTCTACGACGCGCTGTACGCGTGGTGCCGGCGCGACGTCGGCGCAGCCGCGGAGTGACCGCGAGGTGAGCTCACCGGGCTGGCCCCGACTGACGCTGTCGGGGGGGGGGGACACGCGCGACACTCTGCATCTCTGGACCCCGATCGTGGGGCCGATGGTCAACCACTGGTGGCAGACCACGCTCTACGTGTCGGCTCGCGGTTTGACCACCTCGTTGATGCACGCCGACGGCCGAGGCCTCGAGATCGAGTTCGACTTCGTCGATCACGTGCTGCACGTGCGAACCTCCGACGGCCAGACACGCGAGATCACGCTCGAGCCGCGGTCGGTCGCCAGCTTCTACAACGCGACGATGGCCGCGCTCGACGACGTCGGCATGCGCGTTGCGATCCGTCCCTGGCCGTCGGAGGTTCCCGTCGCCATTCCCTTCCCCGACGACCACGAGCACCGTTCCTATGACGCCGCCGCGGCGCGCCGTTTCTGGCTGGCCTTGCTCCAGGCGCAGCGGGTGATGCAGCGCTTCCGGGCTCGGTTCATCGGCAAGGCCAGCCCCGTGCACTTCTTCTGGGGCGGCGCCGACCTGGCGACGACGCGCTTCTCCGGGCGGACGGCACCGTTGCACCCGGGCGGCGTGCCGAACTGCCCCGACTGGGTCCAACAGCTGGCGTACAGCCACGAGGTGCACAGTTGCGGGTTCTGGCCGGACGGCAGCGCCGAGGGCTCCTTCTACGCCTACGCCTATCCGCAGCCCGACGGCTTCGCCGACTGGCCTGTCGAACCCGACGCCGCCTTCTACGAGGGTGCGATGGGCGAGTTCCTGCTGCCGTACGAAGCGGTGCGCAACGCCGACGACCCCGACGCGGAGCTGCTGGCGTTCTTCCAGAGCACCTATGAGGCGGCCGCCGAGCTCGGGGCATGGGATCGAGCCGCCCTCGAGGCGCGATGATTCCCGGCGGCACCGAACGTCTACATCGATGATGATCGACATCTCACCCGCCACCGACAGGATGGTCGGCCTCCTCGCCTCGGTTTCGGAGGACTGCTTCGACCTGCCGACGCCGTGCCCCGAAGCTCGAGTCGGCGACCTCGTCGACCACGTCGGGACGTTCGCCAAGGTGTTCACCGCGGTCGCCCGCAAGGGCAACAGCGGCGCGGGCAGGCCACCCCGACCGAGTGCCGCCAACCTCGAAGCGGGATGGCGGGACCGCATCGAGCGTGATCTCCAAACGCTGGCCGGCGCGTGGCGAGCGCCCGAGGCGTGGGAGGGCATGACCGTCATCCGCGGCAACGAGCTGCCTGCCGAGGTCGCTGGGCTCGTCGTGCTCGACGAGCTCGTCGTGCACGGTTGGGACATCGCCGTCTCGACGGGCCAGCCGTACCAGCCGTCGGTCTCCGACATCGACGCCGCGGCGTCGTTCGTCGCGTCGTTCGACGCTCCCCGCGACGGCAACCTGTTCGGCCCGGTCGTGCCGGTCCCGGACAGCGCCCCGGCGCTCGACCGGCTGCTCGGGCTGGCGGGGCGAGACCCCAGCTGGCAGCCGCCCACCGTCTGACCTGCACGAGCTCAGCGCGCTCGGGGCGACTCGAACGCCCAACCTTCTGATCCGTAGTCAGATGCTCTGTCCATTGAGCTACGAGCGCAGCGGAGAGGGAGGGATTTGAACCCTCGAGGAGCCTCAACGGCCCCTAATCGCTTAGCAGGCGATCACCTTCGGCCTCTCGGTCACCTCTCCCGACCGGTCAGTCTACGGGCCCGGCCGGCTTGCGGCGGAGGGGGTGGGATTCGAACCCACGGAGGCTCGCGCCTCGCTCGCTTTCAAGGCGAGTCCGTTCGTCCGCTCCGGCACCCCTCCGGGAACGACGCTAGCGACGCACCTGTGATCGCAGCGACGCAATCCACTCGTCGGCAGATCGCCACGCGGCGTCGGCGTCGCGGCGGCGAGCGGGGCCGTGCTCGCCGGCGGCGGGGTACGAGCCGAGGAACTTGACGTCGGCCAGCTTCGAGCGCAGGTCGCGCAGGCAGTCGGCGACGAGCTCGTCGGCGACGTGGCCCTCGAGGTCGATGATGAAGCAGTACTGCCCGAGGCTCTGCTTCGTCGGCCGCGACTCGAGCTTGGTCAGGTTGATGGCACGCGCCGCGAACTCCTGGAGGATCGCCAGCAGCGAGCCGGGGCGGTCGGCGCGCTGGAAGCACACGATCGACGTCTTGTCGTGACCGGTCGGGACAGGAATGCCGTCGCGCGCCAACGCGACGAAGCGGGTCTGGTTCTCCGGGTGGTCCTCGACGTCGGACGCGAGCACCTCGAGCCCGTAGAGCTTGGCCGCCAGGGCGTTGGCGACCGCCGCGGTGCCGTCGGGGACCCCGGCGCCGACCTGCTCGGCCGCCTCGGCCGTCGAGTTGGCCGCCATCACCTCGGCCTGCGGCAGCTCCCGGGCCAGAAACCTGCGGCACTGGGCCAGCGCGGGCGGGAACGACACCACGCGGCGCACGTCGCCGAGACCGGTGCCGGCGGGCGCAATGAGGTTGAGGCTCACCGCGAGCACGACCTCCCGCTGGACGAGCAGCTCGTGCTCGAAGACGAGCGCGTCGAGGCTGACGTTGATGCTGCCCTCGATCGAGTTCTCGATGGCCACGAACCCGACGTCGGCGTCGCCGGCCTCGGTCGCCGCCAGCACCTCCGGGATCGAGCGGTAGGGCACGAGCTCCTCGCCTGCGAGGTCGGCCTGCGTGAGCAACGCCTCTTCGGTGAACGTGCCCGGCGGGCCCAAGAAGGCGACGCGTGCCACGGGAAAGCAGACTAGTGAGGTGGACGAACCGGCCCTCCGGCAATTGCTCGACGACGTGCGCGCCGGTGTCGTCGCTCCCGACGAGGCGGTCCGCCGGTTGCGGCGCCTCCCCTTCGCCGACCTCGGCTTCGCCCGCGTCGACCATCACCGCCCACTCCGGCAGGGCCTCGCCGAGGCCGTGTACGCGCCGGGCAAGACGCCCGAACAGTGCGCCGCCATCGTCGCCGAGCTGCTCGACGAGCCCGGCGATCACCCGGTGCTGCTCACGCGCGCCGGCGACGCCCAGGTCGCCGAGGCACTCCGCGTCAACCCGGGCGGGCACCGCACCGCGACCACGGTCGCGTGGCGGCCCGCGCTCGAGCGGCCGGGCATCGTGTTCGTCCTCACGGCCGGCACCGCGGATCTGCCGGTGGCGAACGAGTGCGTCGCCACGCTGAACGCCCACGGCCTGCGACCGCACGTCGTCGCCGACGCCGGCGTGGCGGGCGTGCACCGGCTGCTGGTGCACGCGGAGGAGCTTGCGGGTGCCGACGCGGTCGTCGTGGTCGCCGGCATGGAAGGCGCGCTGCCGAGCCTGGTCGGCGGGATCACGCCCGCGCCGGTCGTCGCCGTGCCCACCAGCGCCGGCTACGGCGCGGCTCTCGAGGGCGTCACCGCCCTGCTCGGCATGCTGGCGTCGTGCGCGTCGGGGATCACGGTCGTGGGCATCGACAACGGCTACGGCGCAGCGTGCGCCGTCCTCCGCCTCCTGGCGTGAGCGGATGACGACGCTCGCCTGGTTCCACTGCTTCGCCGGCATCGCCGGCGACATGGCGATGGCGAGCCTGATCGATGCCGGCGCCGACGTCGACGAGGTGCGCAACCTGCTCGAGCTCCTTCCCCTGCCCGGATGGTCGCTCGATGTGGAGGCAGTGCTCCGCGGCGGCATCGCCGCGACGCACGTGTCGGTCAAGACCGAGGAGACCGCGGTCGTCCGTACCTACTCGCACATCACCGGCCTGGTCGAGGAGGCCCGGCTCCCCGAGCGCGTGCGCGCCCGCGCCCAGGCAGTGTTCGCCGCACTGGCCGAGGTCGAGGGCCGGCTCCACCGCCGCCCCGCCGAGCAGGTCCACTTCCACGAGGTGGGCGGGGTCGACGCCATCGTCGACATCGTCGGCACGTGCGCGGCGCTCGAGCTGCTCGACGTCGACGAGGTGCGCGCCAGCCCGATCGCCACCGGCACCGGCATGTTCCGCTCGTCACACGGCCTCCTGCCCAACCCGGCGCCCGCCGTCGTCGAGCTGCTGCGAGGCGCGCCCGTCTACGGGCGCGACGTGAGCGCCGAGCTCACCACGCCGACCGGCGCCGCCCTGCTCGCCTCGCTCGCCACCGGGTACGGGCCCCTGCCGGCAATGGCGATCGAGGCCACGGGGTTCGGCGCACCCAGGTCGTCGTGGGCCAGGCGATCGACACCGAGGCCCACGCCGAGACCGGCCAGCCCGTGGTGCTGCTCGAGGTCAACGTCGACGACGCCACCGGCGAGACCATCGCCCACGCCGTCGATGCGCTGCTCGCCGCCGGCGCGCACGACGCGTGGGTCACGCCGGTCGTGATGAAGAAGGGCCGGCCCGCCTACACCGTCAGCGCCCTGGCCGACCCCGCCGTCGCCGCCGACGTCCGGCGGGTGCTGACGTCGGAGACCGGCTCCCTCGGCGTGCGCGGTCAGACGCTCGAGCGCTGGCCCGCGGCGCGGGCGCCCGGCGAGGTCGAGGTCGAGGGACTCCCGGTGCGCGTGAAGGTCAGCCCGGGGCGGGTGAAGGTCGAGCACGACGACGCCCGCCGCGCGGCACGGCGAACCGGGCTGCCGCTGCGCGAGGTCGTGTCACGTGCCGAGGCGGCGTGGCGCCGGGCCCATGAGGACCCGCCCGACGACGCCAGCTGAGGCGAGGGCGTCGCGCAGCGAACGCAGGTCGGGGACGCTGGGCGCGGGATCGGCGCCCG
>VAXF01000215.1:0-230 GCA_005888395.1 Actinomycetota bacterium
TCGTGCCCGCCTCGATCCCGCACACGGGCGCGCAGCGCTCGGGCGTGAAGCCGGCGACGAGCCGCGCCACGTCGTCGAGGCCGTTGACAAGACCTTCGGCCGCGCCGAGCCGCACCCGACCCTCGGTGACCAGCACGTTGACGAGCGCGGCGAGCAGCTGTGCGTCGGTGCCGGGGTAGATGGCGACGTGCTCGTCGGCCTCCTCGGCGGTTCGCGACCGGCGGGGGTCG
>VAXF01000215.1:256-6590 GCA_005888395.1 Actinomycetota bacterium
CCCTCGCCGGCGCAGGGCCTGCAGCCGCCCCGGCATGTCGGGAGCGGTGAGCAGGCTGCCGTTGGACGAGAACGGGTTGGCGCCGAGCATCAGCAGGTAGTCGGTCCTGTCGACGTCGGGAACGGGGATGGTGATGCCGGTGCCGAACATGTAGCCGGCCGCGACCTGCTTCGGCATCTGGTCGAGCGTCGCCGCCGAGAAGCGGTTCTCGGTGCCGAGGGCGCGCAGCAGCGGCCCGAGGTAGAAGGCGCCGGCCAGGCTGTGCGCCGTGGGGTTCCCGATGTAGACGCCGACGGCGTTGCGGCCGTACCGCTCGACGAGTGGCGGGAGCCGGTTCGCGACCTCGGCGAATGCCTCGTCCCACGTGGTCGGGACGAGCCGGCCGTCCCGCTTCAGGAGCGGCGTCCGAACCCGGTCGGGGTCGTCGTGGAGCTGCTCGAGGGTCGAGCCCTTGGGGCAGATGAACCCGTGGCTGAAAACGTCCTCGCGGTCGCCCCGGATGCGCACCACCCGGTCGCCGCGCGTCGTCACCTCGAGCCCGCAGGTCGCCTCGCACAGCGGGCAGGTCCGGTAGCTCGTCGCCAGGCTCTGGTCGCTCACCGCCCGCAGGCTAAGCCGGAGTGCGAGAGGTGGGCCGGTCACACCTCGAGGAAGATGCACTCGCCCGGGCAGTCGTCCGCCGCGTGCACGACGTTGCGGTTCAGACGAGGCGGGACGGTGGCCAGCCCCTCGGCCATGCCGGGGTCGTTGTGGACGCAGGAGCCGTCCTTCACATAGGCGATCCCGTCCTCGAGCAGGGTGAAGACCTCCGGGCAGTGGTCGGTGCACAGCCCGTCCCCGGTGCAGAGGTCCTGGTCGATCCACACCCGCATCCGACCCAGCCTACTGGCGCTCGGGCCCGCGCTCCGGCGGGCGAGGGCAGGCTGGCCGCCGCGGTGCGGGGCCGGCTATAGCTGGACCATCGAGGACGGAACCGGGTTCGTGTCGTTGGTCGACCCGCCCGACGGGCTGGCCGGGTCGGCCCGGTGGTTCTGCGTGCGGACGGGCGAGGTGCTCGTCGTGCCGCGTGCGGGCGCCGGCGGCGCGCTCGTCCCGGAGGCGGAGGACGCAGTGACGCTCGGACTGGCCACCGAGGAGCCGCTGTTCCTCGGCATGCTCGACGGCGTGGCGTGCTGGGCGGTGGACGTGCCAGCGGACGGCGAGCCGCCTCCCGGCGCCCGGTTCGAGGCCCTCCGGGCCCTCTACCCACAGGTCGACGAGCGGGACTGGGTGCTGGCCGGGCGGGCCGTCCAGCTCGTCGAGTGGCGCCGCACGCACCGGTTCTGCGGGCGATGCGGGACCGACACGGCGCCTGTGGCGGGGGAGCGGGCCAGGCGTTGCCCGGCGTGCGGCCTCCTCGCCTTCCCGCGGCTCTCCCCGGCGATCATCGTCCTGGTCGAGCGCGAGGGCGAGATCCTGCTGGCCAACGGCCGGGGCTTCGGTGTCCCGATGTACAGCACCCTGGCCGGGTTCGTGGAGCCGGGCGAGACCTTGGAGGAGGCGGTGGCCCGGGAGGTGCGGGAGGAGGTCGGCGTGCGCGTCGAGGGCATCCGCTACTTCGGGAGCCAGCCCTGGCCGTTCCCCAACTCCCTGATGATCGGGTTCACCGCCCGGTGGGCGGGCGGCGAGATCGACATCGACGAGCGCGAGATCGCCGACGCGGCATGGTTCCGCCCCACCGACCTTCCCATGATCCCGCCGCCGATGAGCATTGCCCGGCGACTGATCGACTCGTTCGTGGCCCGGGTCTCCCAGTACGGGGACTTGTGAAGACTTCGTGCCGCTATGCGGCCCAAACCCTTCACGGCCGAGCGAACCACAGGCAAGAGGGAGCTCCCCTTCCCCCCTCGTCGGCTCAGGCGGTGCGGTAGAGCAGCAGGCCGAGGCCGGACACGACGACGCCGGCGGTGACGATGTCGACGGGCTGCCACCGGAAGGCGCCGCCCTCGGCCACGGCCACTGCGGCGATCGTGACGGCGAACCAGCCGAGGGTCTGGAGGAACGCCGAGTGCACGCCGAGCTCGCCGGCGAACCGGATGACCGCCCAGTAGGCGACGACACCGACGAGGAAGCCGAGCCCGGACAGCGCGACCTCGCGCCATACGACCTGGCCCTGTGACCAGACGTGGGCGGCGTGCACGAATCCGCGGGAGTCGGCGTAGCCGGTCACCGCGGAGAGGGCGGTGACGAGCATGGCCGCCCGGCCCTTGCCCGACAAGGACGCGAGCAGGAATGAACCGCTCAGCCCGGCGAGCGTCGCTGCGACCAGCCCGAGCAGGATCACCACGCGGGGCGCCCCTGGCACCGAAGGCACTGCCGGCACGGAGGTCGCATCACTCACGGCCGGCGGGGTCGCCCGAGGGCACGGCGAAAGTCGGCAGTGCCTCCGTGGCCGATGTGGAATCGCCGAACGGCTCCACCGCGCTCAGCAACGCGGTGATGTCCTCGGCCGGCAGGGGCGCCCTGGCCGAACTCGCAGCCCATCTCCCGCAACGCCTCCACCTGGGCGAACTCCTCGATTCCCTCCGCGACCGTCTCCAGGCTCAGGCTGCGCCCGAGCTGGGCGATGGTGCGGACGAGCTCGGCGCTGTGCGACTCGGTCGCCACCTTCTCGACGAAGGACCGGTCGACCTTCAGCACGTCGACCGGGAAGCGGGACAGGTACGACAGGGCCGAGTAGCCGGTGCCGAAGTCGTCGATGGCGAGCCGGACACCGAGGAACTTCAGGCGGCGGAGGAGCGCCACCGTGTCCATGGTCGAGTCCATGACCGTGCTCTCGGTCATCTCCAGCACGAGCGAGGCCGGCGTCAGGCCGGTCTCCGCCAGCGCCGCCTCGACCACGTTCAGCAGGGTCGGCGAGCCGAGCTGGCGGCTGGACAGGTTGACGGCGACCTTGAAGCGCGACCGCTCGTGCTCGGGCAGCGAACGCTGCCAGGCCGCGCCCTGTGCGCAGGCGTTCTTCAGCACCCACGCGCCGATGTCGGAGATGAGGCCGGTCTCCTCGGCCAGCGGGATGAAGTCGAGGGGCATGACGAGGCCGCGCTCGGGGTGGTGCCAGCGAACGAGCGCCTCGACTCCGGCGATCTCGCAGGTCCGCAGGTCGAGGATCGGCTGGTAGTGGATCGTCAGCTGGTCGCGCTCGAGGGCGTGTCGGAGGTCGTTCTCGAGCTCGATCCGGCGGATGAGCGCCGAGTGCATGCTCGGCTCGTAGAGCTCGTAGCCGCCCTCACCGGTCGTCTTGGCCCGGTACATGGCGAGGTCGGCGTTGCGGAGGAGCTCGTCCGCCGTCTCCAGCCCCGAGTCCGCGACGGCGATCCCGGTGGAGGCTCGCACGAGCACCTCCCGGCTCTCGAGGACGAAGGGGTCCTGGAGCACGTCGCGGAGTCGCTGGCCCGTATGGACCGCCTCCTCGGCGCGCTCGATGCGCTCCAGCAGCACGGCGAACTCGTCGCCGCCCAGGCGGGCCACTGTGTCGCCGGGGCGCACGCTCGCCGACAGCCGCTGCGCCGCCTGGACGAGCAGCTCGTCGCCCACGGAGTGACCGAGGGCGTCGTTCACCGCCTTGAACCCGTCGAGGTCGAGGAAGAGCACCGCGAGATCGGTGGCGTCCCTGCTCCTCGACTCCAGCGCGTGGGTGACGCGGTCCCGGAAGAGCGCCCTGTTGGCCAGCCCGGTCAAGGCGTCGTGGAACGCCTGGTGCGAGAGCTGCTCCTCCAGCCGCTTGCGCTCGCTGGTGTCCCGGGTGTTGAGGACGAGCCCGCGCACCGCGGGGTCGTCGACGAGCGACGTGATGGTGGACTCGGTGTCGCACCAGTCGCCGTACTGGTTCCGGACCTTCACCTCGAGCTCGGTGGTGGAACCGGGCTGGGCGACCGCATGCCGCAGCGCGTCGTGGAGGCGGCTCGCCTCGCCCGGCGGGACGAGTGTGTCGATGAGCTGGCCTTGGAGGGACTCGGGTTCGTATCCGAAGACCCTCTTCACCGACGGCGTCTGGTACCGGATCACCCCTCGCGGGTCGACGACGGTGACGACGTCGGAGGAGTTCTGCACCAAGGACCGGAACCACTGCTCCTGCTCGGCCAGCGTCAGCGTGCGGGCTCGCAGGTTGAGGGTGAGGCCGGTGTTCTCGAAGGTGGCGAGGATCTGGTGCCACACGACGAGGACGACCAGCGCGAGTAGGCCCCAGGCCATGAAGGGCCCGAGGAACTGCCGCGTGAGCTCTCGGTAGCCGCCGGCGCCGATCGCCAGCAGCACAGGGATGTACGGGGCGATGACCCCGACCGGCACGTTGTGCTCGGCCGCCTCGGCCGCCTCCTGCGTCTGGTCCGAGCGACGAGCGGCGAGGGCGAGGAGCATGTAGCCGACGAACCAGCCGACGTCGATCGGGTGGCCCGAGAAGTACGTCTTCTTCAGGGTGAGGAAGGCGAACCCGGAGTCGGCGACCGCGCTGGACACCGACCCGGCCGCGAGGAGCAGGAGCGTCACCATGGGCAGCCCGGCCCGGAACCGGGTCCGGGCGATGATCACGATGGCAACGCTGGCGCAGACGACGTCGCCGAGGGGGTAAGCCAGGCTGATGACGCGTGCCAGGAGCGTGTCACCGCCCGCCCGCATGGTGGCCTCGAGGACGACCTCCCAGCTCACGAGGAGGAGGGCGACGGCGACGACGATCCCGTCGAGTACCGTCCGGGCGACTCCCGCCGCCTGGCGGGGCCCGCTCGACAGGAGGAGCAGGCCGGCCACGAGGAGCGGGACGGCGGCCAGGTACCCGAGGTCGGCGTAGGAGGGGAACGGGACGTCGCGGCCGCGGAAGCACTCGTAGTACGTCCAGATGACCTGGCCACAGGACCAGGACAGCGCGGAGGCGCCCAGGAGGACCCACGGAGTGCGGAGCCGGCCGCGCTCTCGGACAGCGCGTTCGAAGCAAGCCGCCGCGCCGAGGAACGCCATCAGGGCGAGGGCGACGTCCGAGATCCACTGGCGGGTGAGCGAGGATCCGACGTGCAGTGCGAGTATTCCGGAGAAGGCGGCGACCACCAGCGCGGCGGCCACCACCTGAAGTCGCCATCGACGGGCGCGCGAGTTCGGCACGGCGCTGTTGTCGACCCGTACTGGCCTCGGGTTGAGTCGGTACCTCGGCGAGCGCACTGGTCAGGCGTCCGGCTGTCCACGTTCTCAAGCCGCGGGTGTGACGCGCCGAAGCACAGCTCCAAACGTCCTCGTTCCCTCCGGAGGTTCTCTGTGCGCGCCCTCAAGGTCTCGATCGGGCGTCGGTCGAGCGGTCCCTCGGCCGTCCTGCTCCCGCCCGGCTGGCCGGCGCGCCTCAGCCCACTCGAGCTCGCCCTGGTCGACACGCCGACGCCCTTCCTGGCGCTCGACGTGCCCGGGATCTCCGCCGCATATCGCAGGTTGGACGCCGCCTTCCATGGCGAAGTCGAGGTCTGCTACGCGGTCAAGTGCAACCCCGATCCGGTCGTCCTGCGCGCCCTGGCCCGTGACGGCGCCAACTTCGAGATCGCGTCAGCGGCGGAGCTGGAGCAGGTCATGGCGGCAGGCGGCGATCCGCGGCAGGTCCTCTACAGCAACACGGTGAAGCCGGCCTCGCACGTCGCGGCCACGTATGCCGCAGGGGTTCGGCTGTTCGCGGCGGACAGCCAGGCCGAGGTGGCCAAGGTCGCCCGTCTCGCACCCGGCGCCGGCGTGTTCATCCGTGTCTCCGTCGACGACACGCACAGCCGGTTCCCGCTGTCGTCGAAGTTCGGCGCCCCGGTGGAGGATGCCCTGCGCCTGCTGCTGGCCGCCCGCGACCACGGCCTCACCCCGGCCGGCCTCACATTCCACGTCGGCTCCCAGTGCGTGGAGACGACGGCCTGGGCCAAGGCGATCACAGCCCTCGCGCCGCTGCTCGTGGAGCTCGACCGGCTCGGCATCGAGCTCGAGGTCCTCGACATCGGTGGTGGGTTCCCGGCCCGTTACGACTCGGTGGTGCCGCCCATCGAGGAGGTCGGTCGCCAGACCGTCGCCGCTCTCGCCCGTCTGCCCCACCGGCCTCGCCGCGTGGTGTGCGAGCCGGGCCGGGCGCTCGTGGCGGAGTCGGGCGTGATGGCGGCCACGATCATCGGGCGCGAGCAGCGGCGGGGGACCGAGTGGGTCCACCTCGACGTCGGGGCCTACAACGGGCTCATGGAGTCGGCCCAGACGAAGGCGACGTGGGGCTTCCCCATGCTCACCTCCCGGCTGGGCACGGTCGGGCGCGAGATCCGGTGCACGGTGACCGGGCCCACCTGCGACGCCT
>VAXF01000227.1 GCA_005888395.1 Actinomycetota bacterium
AACGACCACGCCCTGCGCCCGGGCGACGAGAGCTCGAACAGCGCGGGCTCCTCGTCGCGCCCCATGATCGGCGCGCTCGAGGCACGGCCGGCCGCGGCTGTGCTCACCGAACCACCTTCTCGAAGGCGGCGGCGTAGGCGTCGATCTCGGCGCGGGTGCGCTTCTCGGTGACCGCCACCAGCAGACCCCCGCCGTACTCGTCGCCGAGGGGCACACCGGCGAGAAAGCCCTCCTCGGCCATCCGTTCCACCACGAGGTCGCCGGCCACGGGCGTGCGCACCCCGAACTCGCGCAGCACGGGCGCGTCGGCCGCCGGCTCCACGCCGTCGATGGCGAGCAGCGCCTCCCGCGCGTACCGGGTGCCGCGCGCGCACCGGAGCGCGAGCTCGCGCAACCCGGTGGTGCCGAGCCACGCCAGCTGAATGGCGAAGCACACGGCGATCAGCGTCTGATTGGTGCACACGTTGGACGACGCCTTCTCGCGCCGGATGTCCTGCTCGCGCGTGCGCAGAGTGGTCACGTAGGCGCGCCGGCCCTCGCTGTCGACGGTCTCGCCGACGAGGCGGCCGGGCAGGCGCCGGACGTGCTCGAGCCGGCAGGCGAACAGCCCGAGGTACGGCCCGCCGAGGCTGAGCGGTGTGCCGAGCGGCTGGCCCTCGCCAACCACGACGTCGGCGCCGTGCTCCCCCGGCGAACGCACCAACCCCGACGCCACGGGGTCGAACGCCACGAGCAACAGCGCGCCGGCGCGATCGGCCACCTCGCGCGCGCGTGCGAGGTCCTCGAGGCAGCCGAGGTAGTTGGGGTACTGCACGAGGATGGCGGCCGGCACGCCGTCGTCGGGATAGCTCGTGAGCCCGTTGGCGACGTCGAGGGCGACGAGGTCGTGGCCGGTGCCGGCGGCGAACGTGTGCAGCACCTCGCGCCAGGTCGGGTTCACGCCTCGCGACACCCACACCGTCTGGCGCCCCGTCGCCGCGACCGCGAGGTTGACGGCCTCGACGCACGCGCTGGCGCCGTCGTAGAGCGACGCGTTCGCCACCTCGGTGCCCGTCAGGCGGCACAACAACGTCTGGTACTCGAACAGCATCTGCAGCACACCCTGCGCGACCTCGGGTTGGTACGGCGTGTAGGCAGTGACGAACTCCGACCGGAACGCCAGCCGGCGCACCGCCGACGGGATCTCGTGGTCGTAGGCGCCGCCGCCGGCGAAGCACACGAGCCCGGGGCCCGCGGCGCGGTTGCGATCGGCGAGCCGCTCCATCTCGGCCAGCACGTCAGGCTCGCTCAGGCCCGGCGCGAGGTCGAGGCCGTGCGCCAGCCGCAGCGCGTCGGGGACGACGGAGAAGAGCTCGTCGAGCGACGACAGCCCCATGAACTCGAGCATGGCGGCGATCTCGGCGTCGGTGTGCGGGACGAAGTCGGCCACCGCTACCGGTTCCCCGAGCGGACGAACGGCGTCTTCACGACGTGGGCCGCGAGCAGCTTGCCCCGCACGTCGATCGCGACCTCGCTCCCCTCCCCCACCTCCGGAGGCAGGAAGGCGAAAGCGATGCCGCGCTCGAGCATGGGCGAGAAGTTCCCGCTCGTGACCTCGCCGATCACGGCGCCGTCGCGCACCACCTGCTGGCCGGCGCGCGGCGGCTGGCGGCCGTCGACCTCCAGCCCGCGCAGGAGCCTGCGCACGCCCGCAGACCGCTCGGCCTCGAGCGCGTCGCGTCCGCGGAACTCGCCCTTGTCCCATCCCACCACCCAGCCGAGGCCGGCTTGCAGCGGCGTGATGCCGGGGCCCAGCTCGTGGCCGTGGAGCGGGAGGCCCGCCTCCAGCCGCAGCGTGTCACGGGCGCCCAGGCCCGCGGGAGTGACCCCGGCGTCGAGCACCGCCCGCCAGAAGTCGGGCGCGGCCTCGGCGGGTACCGCGCACTCCACCCCGTCCTCACCGGTGTAGCCGGTACCGGCCGCCACGCAGCCGATGCCCTTCCACTCGAAGCGAGCCACCCGGAACCTCGGCACGTCCGCCGCCTCGGGGCTGACCGACGCCAGCCGCTCGCGTGCGTCGGGTCCCTGCACAGCCATTACGGCGCGGGACGCGGTGACGTCGCGGCCGCCCAGCACGGCCTGCACGCGATCGGTGTTCGACGCGTTGGGCATCACGTCGAACTCGTCGTCGCCGAGCCACCACACGATGATGTCGTCGAGCACGGAGCCGTCGTCGTCGAGCAGGTGCGTGTACTGCGCGCGCCCGGGCCCGATCTTGCGCAGGTCGTTCGTCAAGCCCCGCTGCAGCCGCTCGAACGACCCCTCACCCGTGACGCGCACGGTGCCGAGGTGGCTGACGTCGAACGCGGCCGACGACGAGCGGCAGGCGCGGTGCTCGGCCAGCGTGCCCGTCGGGTAGGCCAGCGGCATCTCCCACCCGCCGAAGGGCACCAGCTTGGCGCCGAGGGCGCGGTGCTCGGCGTCGAGGGGCGAACGGCGGGCGGCCACCGCCGCAGAATAGTGGTGGGGTTATGCAGGCTTGGGACGCGCCCGGCGGCGCGCCGCGACGTCGGTGTCGACGTCGTCGAAGCGGAGCGGCAGCGGCTCGACCACGTCGGGAACGGGCTCGAGCTGGTCGGGCTGCTCCAGGCCGTACTTCACGAGGAGCGCGAGATAGTCGCGCTGGTAGAACATCTTGACCTTCACGTCCGGATAGAGCTCGCGCAGTAGGCGGAGCTTGCGGTTCTTCTTGGTCACCAGCTTCTGGTTGAGCGTGGTGATCTCGATGTAGAGGTCGTACGCCGGCAGGTGGAAGTCGGGGGCGAACGCCTGCGCCGGCTGCCCGTCGCCGTTGGTCTCGAGGACGAACGTGCGTGGCTCGTACTCCCACACGATGCCGTAGAAGTCGAGCAACTTCGCGAACTGCCGCTCCGAGTTGTGGGCGAAGCGGACGCGTTCGTGGGGCAGCACCTTCTCGGCCAGCGCGCCTATCCCCCGGTGCCCGCCGCCCGCTTCGCCCTCGGAGCCGCGGCGGCGGTTTCCTCCGAGGGCCGGAGCTCATGGATGGCGGCGTCGATCTCCTCGACCACGCCGGCCAACGGCACGATGTTGAGCACGCCCTGGCCCTGGCGCACGAGGTCGACGATCTCCTCACCCGTGCGGGCCAGCACGGAGCGGGAGCCGTTGAGCACGAGGTTGGCCGACCCGATCCCGGCGCCCAGGTTGTCGCGCAGGTACTCGACGGCGCGGCGGGCCGACTGCAGTGACACTCCCGCGTCGAGCAGGCTCTTGATGACCTTGAGCTCGACCAGGTCGGTATACGCGTAGCGGCGCTGGGTGCCGCTCCCCTTGGCGTCGGCGACGGAGGGCCGGATCAGGTCGGTGCGGGCCCAGTAGTCG
>VAXF01000228.1 GCA_005888395.1 Actinomycetota bacterium
CGTTGCGCCACGCGACCACCGTCAGCGGGCGCCACAGCGGCAGCACGAACGCGTCGTCCCGCAGGCGGCTCTCCAACGCGACGATCGCACTGCGGTCACCGGCGTCGGCAGCACGGGCGAGGCCGGCGTCGACGAAGCCCCACCGGCAGGTCCAGCACTCCCCCGGCGGGTCCAGCAGCTCGACGACGGCCGCGTCGTAGGCGCGCTCCGCCACCCAACTGTCCACTCGATCGGCCTCGGCGTCGCGCAGTGACAGCGTCCCCCCCGCCGGACGGGCGCGCTTCTGCATCGACCGCTCGAGGGGCACGATCAGCGGCTCCTCGTTCTCCGCCACGAGGTCGACCGTCTTGTTACGCAGCTTGGACGCGTCCCCTGCTCCGACGGCCGCCCACGTCCGGTCGCGCGGGCCGGTGAAGCCGGTGGCCAAGACGGCCTCGTCCCGTAGGAGCACCGCAACGAACGGAGCCCGGTCGACCGTGGCCACGAGGGCACGCCGGGCGTCCGTCGACAGGCGCGCCGGGTTCAGCAGCAACCCAACCCACCAGCCACCGGGCGCTGCAACGTCGACCGAGACTNNGGAGCTGCGGCGTGCGGTTGGTGCCCGCCGGCGGCATGACCACGTCGAGTGCGCCGCGCTGCAGGAGCTGCCGGGCGGTGACGGCGTCGGGCACCAGCACCAGGCGGAGCTCGGCGATCGACGCCAGCGGCCGCCCGTACCAGCGCGGGTTCCGGCGCAGGACCACATCGAGGCCCGGGGTCGATCCCGCCAGCACGAACGGCCCGCCCCAGACGCCGGGCGCCGGCGCGCTCACCGCGTCGAGGCCCGACCACAACCGCCGCCACCCGGGGAGCGGCTGGGTGAAGCGCACGGTGACGGTGCCGTCGCGCGCCGGGCCGTCGATGCCGGCGACGAACCGCTGGTCGGCCGAGCGCTTCAGGTCGGCGGCAGTGATCGGCGCGCCGTTCGACCAGACCGCGCCCCGCCGGAGACGAAAGCTGGCCGAGCGGAAGCCGGCACCGTCGTGGACCGAGCCGGGCTGCACGAGCGACGGCGCCCACGAGCCGTCGGGCTGGACGACGAACAGTTGCGGGAGCACGAGGGCGCGCACGGCCCCGCCACCCACCGTCGGTGCGGCGACGTCGGGCTGCTCCCAGACGCCGACGCGGACGGCGGCCGTCCCTCCAGCCGGCGCGCTCGTTGACGCCGACGTGCGCGCGGTCGACGACGGGCCGCCACTGGAGCGATGGCCCGACGTGCACGCCGCGAGCACGAACACGACCGCGAGCCCCAGCGCCGCCGTCGGCCCGTGCGGCCGGCGCGTCAGCGGGTGAGCCACACCGCCGCGGCGTCGAAGGTGCCGAGCGGGTTGACGACCAGCCCGGCCACGCGCTCCCCGATCACCGACTGCGTCTGGAACTGGGCGATGGGGATGATCGGGACCATGTCCATGATGCGACGTTCGGCATCCTGGTACAGCCCGAGGCGCTTCGCCGGGTCGGGCTCCTGGCGGCCCGTCTTCAGCAGGTCGTCGATGGTGCCGTTCGAGAAACCGGTGACGTTGGTGTCGTTGCCCGTCAGGAACAGCGGCGTGAGGAAGTTGTCGGCCGCGGGGTAGACGCCGATCCATCCCAGCCGGAAGAGCTCCTCTTGACCGCGGTCGACCAGCTGCGCGTACTGGTCGAAGGGGTGGGGACGCAGTCCGGCGGGGATACCGACCGCGCGCAGGTTCGCCTGCATGGCCTTGGCGATGGCCTCCTGGGTGTCGTCGTCGTCGAAGTCGATCTCGACCTCGGGGACCTTCCCGTCGGGGAACGCCTCCGAAACCAGCGCCCGGGCGCGGGCGGGATCGTGGGCGCACTTGGTCCCGCACGGGTCGGACTGGAAGCCCGGCACACCCCGCGCCACGGCCCCGTCGAGCCCGCGCACCGTGTCGCCATAGACGACGCCCGTGATGGCCTGCCGGTCGATGGCGTGGAGGATGGCCTCGCGAAAGCGCGGATCAGCGAACTTCGGGCTCTTGAGGTTGAAGCCGTAGAAGAGCACGGCGAGGTAGGGCGCGAACCCCCCGCGTCCGAACCGGCTGGCGGCGTCGTCGGCCCGCTCGGGCGGCACCAGCGTCCAGTCGACCGCGCCCGCCCTGAAGGCGGCGTACGACGCCGCCGCGTCGGCCTCGAGCACGAGATCGACCCCGTCGACGTGGGAGTGCGAGCCCACCGCCCGCACGAGATGAATGACGTCACCGCTGCGCGACCTGAACGCGAACGACCCGCTCCCCACCGGCTGCTCGCCGAACGGAGGCGATGGCCGCTCCACCGCCTCACGCGGCACGATGCCGAACACCGGATGGCACAACAGGACCGGCAACGAGGACAGCGGCGTGTCGAGGTCGAAATGCACGACGTCGGGCGCCGGTGTCGTGACGCCCGCGAGTGTGGGAGCGGTGCCGTCGACCCGAAATCCCCGGAAGCCGGCGATCGGCTCGAGTTGCCCGACGACCAGCTCGGGCGCGCCCGAGCCCTTGCGGGCGAGACGCTCGAGTGAGTACTTCACGTCCGCCGACGTGATCGGGCGCCCGTTGCCGAACCGGGCGCCCGGCCGGATCACGAAGTCCCAGTGCCGCTGGTCGGGACTGGGCTGCCAGCGGGACGCGATCGCGGGGCGGACGTCGCGCGCGACCGGGTCGAAGGCGGTCAGTGTGTCGAACAAGAGATCGGCGGCGAGGACCTCCGACGGCGAGCGCGCCTGGGCGGGGTCGAGCGACGTGGGGGTGACCATCCCGAGCCGCAGGACACCACCGTCGCGTGCACGCGCGGTCGCCGCGCGCCGCGCCCGCGTCGCGCCGGTGCGGGACGATGCCGCCCGCGAATGACCGCCACTGCACGCGCCGGCGACGAGCAGGACCGCCACCGCGATCGTCAACGGCCTTCGCCATCGTGTTCGCATTCGGACCGGGCTCAGAGCAGGCTGCGCGTCTCGGCGTAGTGACAGGCGACGGGATGTCCCTGCCCACGGTCGACGAGGGCCGGTTCCTCGTCGATACAGCGCTGGCGCTCGGCCTCGCTGAGATTCTCGGCGAACTTCCAGCAGCGCGTGCGGAACCGGCAGCCCGACGGCGGGTCGACGGGGTTGGGGATGTCGCCGTGCAGCACGATCCGCTCGCGTCGCCGCTCCACGATCGGGTCGGGCACGGGCACGGCCGAGATCAGCGCCTGGGTGTAGGGATGGCCGGAGCGCTCGTAGATCTGGTCGCCCGGGCCTGTCTCGACGATCTTGCCGAGGTACATCACGGCGACGCGGTCGGACGTGTGGCGCACGACCGAGAGGTCGTGGGCGATGAAGACGTAGGCGAGCCCGAGCCGGTCCTGGAGGTCCTCGAGCAGGTTGACCACGCCGGCCTGGATCGACACGTCGAGCGCGGAGACCGGCTCGTCGAGCACGACCACGTCGGGGTCGAGGGCGATCGCCCGCGCGATGCCGATGCGCTGCCGCTGCCCGCCGGAGAACTCGTGCGGGTACCGGTTGGCGTGCTCGGGGTTGAGGCCGACGGTCGACATCAGCTCTTCGACTCGTTGCCGGCCAGTCTCCTTGTAGACCCCGTGCACGCGTAGGGGCTCCGAGATGATCGCCTGCACGGTCATCCGCGGGTTGAGCGACGCGTACGGGTCCTGGAAGACGATCTGGATGCTCCGGCGCAGCTCGCGCATCTCGGTCGCGTTCACCGAGAGCATCTCGTTGCCCTTGAACCGCACCGAGCCCGACGTGGCCGGGAGCAGGCGCAGCAGCATGCGGCCGGTGGTCGACTTGCCGCACCCCGACTCCCCCACCAGGCCGAGCGTCTCGCCCCGGCGCACGTGGAAGCTCACGCCGCAGACGGCGTGCACCACGCCAACCTGGCGGCGGACCAGGCCGGCGCGCACGGGGAAGTGCTTGACCAGATCGGTCGCCTCGAGGATGATCTCCCGCTCCGGAGCCGGCGGCGCGCCGGCGACGTCGCTGACCGCTGAAGCCATCAGTCGACCGTCGTCTTGAGGGCTTCGGGCGACAGCTCGCGGAGCTCCTCGGCGAAGTGGCAGGCCGACGAGTGCCCGGCGTGGTCGATGGCGCGGAACGGTGGCACCACCGTGGCGCACGGCTCGGGGACGCGTGCGAACTCGCACCGCGGGTGGAACGGGCAGCCCGGCGGCACGTGGATCAGCGACGGCGGCTGCCCCTTGATGCGGTGCAGACGCAGGACGCGCGCGCCGCTCTCGTCGAGGCGGGGCAAGGACGCCAGCAGGCCGAGTGTGTACGGGTGTCGCGACTCGTAGAAGATCTGGTCGACCCCGCCGAGCTCCACCTGCTGGCCGGCGTACATCACCATCACGCGGTCGGCCATCCCGGCCACCACGCCGAGATCGTGGGTGATCAGCAGGATCGCCGAGTTAGTGCGCTCTTGGATGCGCTCCAGGACCTCGAGCACCTGGGCCTGGATCGTGACGTCGAGCGCTGTCGTGGGCTCGTCGGCGATCAGCACGTCGGGGTCGTTGGCGATCGACATGGCGATCATGGCCCGCTGGCGCATGCCGCC
>VAXF01000104.1 GCA_005888395.1 Actinomycetota bacterium
AACATCGGGGTGCTGCTGCGGGGCACCAAGAAAGAGGACGTGGAGCGGGGCCAGGTGCTGTGCAAGCCCGGCTCCATCACCCCGCATACCAACTTCGAGGCCCAGGTCTACGTGCTGACCAAGGAGGAGGGCGGGCGCCACACCCCGTTCTTCAACAACTACCGGCCCCAGTTCTACTTCCGCACCACCGACGTCACCGGCCATGTCACCCTGCCCGAGGGCACCGAGATGGTCATGCCCGGCGACAACACCACCATGACCGTCGAGCTCATCCACCCCATCGCCATGGACGAGGGCCTGCGCTTCGCCATCCGCGAGGGCGGCCGCACCGTCGGCGCGGGCCGCGTCGTCAAGATCATCAAATAGGCGCCGCCCGGGAGGCGGCGCCAGACAACAGAGGGACGAATATGGCCAAGAGCGAAAAGCGGGTCAAGGTCACGCTCGCCTGCGAAGTCTGCAAGCGGCGCAACTACATCACGACCAAGAACAAGCAGAACGACCGCGAGCGGATCGAGATGAAGAAGTACTGCAAATGGGACCGGGTCCAGACGCTCCACAAGGAGACGCGGTAATCGCCCCGTGGTAACTCCGCGTCCTCCGTCCGGGTCCAATCGGGCGATGCCATTGGACCAGGCCGAGCTGGTCGCCGCGGCAAAGGGCGGCGACCGCGAGGCCTTCGATGAGCTCGTGCGGCAGACGTACGCGGACGCGTACACGCTCGCCTACCGGCTCACGAGGAACGAGGAGGACGCCCGTGACGTGGTGCAGGAGGCCTACCTCCGTGCGTACCGCGGCCTCGGGCGTTTTCGGGCCGACGCCCGCTTCTCCACGTGGATGTACCGCATCGTCGCCAACTGCGCCTCGACCGCGCTGTCACGCCGGAGCCGCTCCCGTCACGACGACCTGCCCGACGACGCACCGGTCGCCGACGACCGGCCCGAGGCCGATCCCGAGATGATGGCCGAGGCCACCATCCTGCGCGACCGGGTCGACGAGGCGCTCGCCCACCTGCCCGCGCGCCTTCGGGCGGTGGTCGTGTTGCGCGACGTGTACGACCTGCCCCACGAAGCCATCGCCGCCGAGCTCGGCATCAGCGAGGCGGCGGCCAAGGTCCGGTTGCACCGGGCCCGCCGCAGGCTTCGGGAGCAGCTGTTCCCGATGCGAGGGGAGGAGGCCGCCCGTGCCGGCTGAAAGCAATCTCACCATGACGTGCGAGGCAGTGGCAGAGCTGTTGCCCGAGGTCGTCGACGGCGCCATACCCGCACCGACGGCGGTCACCCGCCACGTGGAGACGTGCCTGCGGTGCCAGGCCGAGCTCGTGCAGTACCGCAAGGTGCTACGCGCCCTGCACCAGCTGCGTACCGAGGTCCTCGAGCCGGCGCCGGGGCTCTTCACCGACATCCTCACGTCGCTCGAGGGTGCCGGGGAGCGTCGGGCCATCCGCTCGCTGCTGCGGCAGCGTCGCGCCGCATACGTCGGCGCCATCGCGGGCGCCACCGCCGCCGCCGGCGCCGCGGGGATCATCGTCCTCGCCTCCCGCGCCCGGCACCGCAAGCTGCGCCTGGCGGGCTGACTCCCCGCTTCGCCCTTCGGCTATCCTGCCCGCGCGGGAGAACCCCCGAAGGGCAGTAGCTCAACTGGCAGAGCACCGGTCTCCAAAACCGGCGGTTGGGGGTTCGAGTCCCTCCTGCCCTGCTCGTAGCGGAGATCAACCATGAACCGACAGACGAAGCGGATGCTGCAGCGCCAGGGCCAGATGCGGCCCGACGGCACGCCGGCGCCCCGGCAGGCGCCGCCGCGTCCGGCGCCCCGCCCCGTCCAGCAGCGCACCGGGCCGAGCCAGTTCGCGCGGGAGGTCCGCGCCGAGCTGCGCAAGGTCGCGTGGCCCACCCGCGACGAGATCTGGAACTACTCGATCGTCGTGTTGATCACCGTGGTCGTCCTGGGCTTCGTCATCTTCGGCCTCGACTTCTTCTTCGCCCGCGCCGTGCTCTTCCTCTTCAAGTCATGAGCGACGGGCTCACCTTCGACCCCTTCGACGCGGGCCCCGACGCCGCAACGGTCGACGTCGAGGAGCGCGCGCTCGATAGCGAGGCCGTCGCGCAGGACGAGGCCGTCGCGCAGGACGAGGCCGTCGCGCAGGACGAGGTCGTCACCTCGGACGAGCTGCTCGAGGAGGGGATCGAGGGCTACGGCGAGGAGGACGACGAGGAAGAGGCCGTCCCCGTCGAGAGCCCCTACGACCGGCCCGGCAGCTGGTTCGTGGTGCACACCTACGCCGGTTACGAGAACAAGGTGAAGTCCAACCTCGAGAGCCGGATCGCCTCCATGAACATGGAGGACCGCATCTTCGAGTGCGTCATCCCGATGGAGGACGTGATCGAGTTCAAGGGCGGCCGGAAGGTGGTCGTCCCGAAGAAGGTCTTCCCGGGCTATCTGCTCGTCCGCTGCGTGCTCGACGACGACTCCTGGTACGTCATCCGCAACACTCCCGGCGTCACCGGCTTCGTGGGCTCCGGCGCCAAACCGACGCCGCTCTCGCGCAAAGAGGTCGAGAGCATCCTGCAGGTCAAGCCCGAGGGCATCGAGGGGCCGAAGAAGACGCGGCCGCGCCTCGAGTACGAGCCGGGCGAGACGGTGCGCGTCCGCGAGGGCCCGTTCGCCGACTTCTCGGGGCAGATCGCCGAGATCAACGAGGACCAGATGAAGCTCAAGGTCCTCGTCAACATCTTCGGCCGGGAGACACCCGTCGAGCTCGACTTCAGCCAGGTCGCGAAACTCTGATGGCCAAAAAGCGCGTCGCGGCCATCGTGAAGATCCAGATTCCCGCCGGCAACGCCACGCCAGCGCCCCCGGTGGGCACGGCGCTGGGCCCGCACGGCGTGAACATCATGGACTTCTGCAAGATGTACAACGCCCAGACGGAAAGCCAGCGAGGCACGATCGTCCCCGTCGAGATCACCGTCTTCGAGGACCGCTCGTTCACGTTCGTCACGAAGACGCCTCCAACCCCCGTGCTCCTGCGCGCCGCGGCAAGGCTCGACAAGGCGTCCCAGACGCCGGGCCGCGAGGTGGTGGCCACGATCACGGAGGCGCAGGTGACCGAGATCGCCCGCACCAAGCTGCCCGATCTCAACACCGACGACATCGAGGCGGCCAAGAAGCAGGTCGCGGGCACGGCCCGCTCGATGGGGATAAAGGTCGGTCGCTGATGGCACGGCACGGCAAGCGCTACACCGACGCGGGGCGCGCCTTCGACGTCCAGGAGCTCCACGAACCGATCGAGGCGATCGACCTCGTGAAGAGCCTGGCCAAGGCCAAGTTCGACGAGACCATCGAGCTGGCGGTGCGCCTCGGCGTCGACCCCCGGAAGGCCGACCAGATCGTCCGCGGCACCGTCTCGCTGCCATCGGGCACGGGCAAGGCGGTGCGCGTGGCCGTGTTCGCCACCGGCCCAGCGGCCGAAGAGGCGCGGCAGGCCGGCGCCGACGTGGTGGGGGCCGACGATCTCGTCGAGCGGGTGCAGGGCGGCTTCCTCGACTTCGACGTCGCCATCGCCACGCCCGACCTCATGGGCCAGGTGGGCAAGCTCGGTCGCGTGCTCGGGCCCCGGGGCCTCATGCCGAACCCGAAGACGGGCACGGTCACGACCGAGGTCGGCAAGACCGTCACCGAGTTCCGTGGTGGGCGGGTCGAGTACCGCACCGACCGGTACGGCAACGTGCACGTCCCGATCGGCAAGGCCAGCTTCGACAAGCCCGCCCTGCTCGCCAACTTCCGGGCCGTGATCGACGAGCTGATGCGGGCCAAGCCGGCCTCGGCGAAAGGGCGCTACGTCGTGGGCGCCACGCTCTCGCCGACGATGGGCCCCGGCGTCAAGCTCGATCCCAACCGGATCCGCCTCACCGACGAGGACGTGGCCGCGGCGTAGTAGCCTGCCGCCCGACAACCGAGCTTCACTCCCGAGACATCCGGTGCGCTGCGGCGCGTAAGGGCACGTGTGCCCGCCCGACGAGGTGTGATGGACAACCCGAGGCCAGCGAAGGTCGCCGTCGTCGACGAGGTGCGCGAGCGCATCACGTCGACCAATGGCGTGATCCTCACCGAGTACCGGGGTCTCACGGTCGGCGACTTGGCCACCCTGCGCCGCGCGCTTCGTGAGGCCGGCGGCGAGTACAAGGTCTACAAGAACACGCTGGCGCGCCTCGCCGTGCGCGATCTCGGCCTGCTCGAGCTGGAGGCGTTGCTCGAGGGCCCGACGGCGATGGCCTTCGTCCGCGACGACGTGGTCCCCGTTGCGAAGGCGCTGCGCGACTACGCGCGGGCCAACCCCAACCTGGTGGTGAAGGGGGGCGTGCTGGGGACGCGGGTTCTCACCGCCGCCGACGCCGGCGCCATCGCCGACCTTCCCGCTCGCGACGTGCTGCTGGCGCGCATCGCCGGCGGTCTCGCCGCCCCACTCCAGCAGTTCGCCGGCCTGCTGCAGGCCCTGCCCCGCAATCTCGCGTATGGCCTGAAGGCCCTGATCGACCAGCGCGGCGGCGTACCCGCGCCGGAGCCGGAGCCGGAGCCGGAGCCGGAGCCCGAGCCCGTGGCCGAGGCGCCGGCCGAGGCCGTGGCCGAGGCGCCCGCGCCCGAGCCCGAATCCGATTCCCCGACCGAGACCGAACCCCCGACCGAGACCGTGACCCAGGAGGAGCAGTAATCATGTCCACCAAGGAAGAGATCCTCGACGCCATCTCCGGAATGACCGTGCTCGAGCTCAGCGAGCTGCTGAAGGACTTCGAGGAGCGCTTCGGCGTCACCGCCGCCGCCCCGGTGGCCGTGGCCGGTCCGGCGGCCGGCGCGCCCGGCGGCGAGGCCGCGCCCGCCGAGGAGGAGAAGGACGAGTTGGACGTGGTCCTCACCGCCGCCGGCGACAAGAAGATCCAGGTCATCAAGGAGGTCCGGGCCCTCACCAGCCTCGGCCTCAAGGAGGCCAAGGACCTCGTCGACAGCGCGCCCAAGCCGGTCGTCGAGAAGGCCTCCAAGGAGGACGCCGAGAAGGCAAAGGCCCAGCTGGAGGCGGCCGGCGCCACGGTCGAGCTCAAGTAGCGGATCGGCCCGCCGGACCGCGAAAGTCTTGACCTCAGGGGGGCTCCGGGCTTACCCTGCTCGCAGCCTCCTCGGGTGGGGCTTGTGTAGTCGCGCATCGACAGCTACACTGACCGGTTGCCGTGCCCGCCCCTGCGCTCTGCATTCAGCTGTGCCGTGCGCTCTGGCGCGCCCCGGAAGCCCCAGTCGCCGTCTCCTGAGGAGTAGGCCTTGCCTTCTCGTCCCGCCGTCAGGGAACGCTTCTCCTTCGCCACGCTCGGCGAGGTCCAGCCGCTACCAGATCTGATCGCCATCCAGCGCGACTCGTTCCGCTGGTTCACCGAGCACGGGTTGCGCGAGACCTTCCGCGACATCAGCCCCATCGAGGATTTCACCGGGCAGCTCCGGCTCGAGCTCGAGTTCGACCCCGACGACCCCGACCTGCGCCCCTACCCGAAGTACACGGTCGAGGAGTGCAAGGCCAAGGACATGACCTACCAGGCGCCGATCTTCGTGCGGGCCCGGTTCATGAACGCCACCACCGGTGAGATCAAGGAGCAGACCGTCTTCATGGGGGACTTCCCGATGATGACGGACGCCGGCACCTTCATCATCAACGGCACCGAGCGTGTCGTCGTGTCGCAGCTCGTGCGCTCGCCGGGCGTCATCTTCCAGCCGGGCAAGGACGTCAAGACCCTCGTCACCGGCACGGTGCATCCCTACCGCGGCGAGTGGATCGAGTTCGACGTCGAGCACAAGCCCGGAAAAGACGTCACGGCCGGCACGCGCGTTGCGCGGAAGCGCCGCCTCAGCCTGTTCGTGCTGCTGCGGGCCCTCGGCTACGACGAGGAGACCGAGCCCGGGTTCCTCGACCGCTTCGTGCGCCATTTCGACTTCCTCGGGCCGCAGTGGGAGAAGGAGCGCGAGCTGGCGCCGACACGCGAGGACGCGCTGGTCGAGATCTACAAGCGGGCCCGCCCCGGCGAGCCGCCCTCGCCCGAGTCGGCCAAGGCCTACTTCGAAAACGCCTTCTTCAACCCGAAGCGTTACGACCTCACCCGCGTCGGCCGTTACAAGCTCAATCGCAAGCTCGGCCCGGAGGTCGAGCGCATCGCCGCCGACCTCGCCGTCGACCTCGACCGGCCCGCCCCAGACCAGGGCGTGCTGAGCCCCTGCGAGGTGCTGGCCGCCGCCACCTACATGCTCCACCTCGCGAACGGCGAGACGGGCTACCGGTGGGACGACCAGGACCACTTCGCCAACCGCCGCATCCGCTCGGTCGGCGAGCTCATCCAGAACCAGGTCCGCATCGGGCTGTCGCGCATGGAGCGGGTGGTGCGCGAGCGCATGACCACCCAGGACGTCGAGGCCATCACGCCCCAGACGCTCATCAACATCCGGCCGGTCGTCGCCGCCATCAAGGAGTTCTTCGGCACCAGCCAGCTCTCGCAGTTCATGGACCAGACCAACCCGTTGTCCGGTCTCACCCACAAGCGCCGGCTGTCGGCCCTCGGCCCGGGTGGCCTCAGCCGTGAACGCGCCGGGTTCGAGGTCCGCGACGTGCACACCAGCCACTACGGCCGCATGTGCCCGATCGAGACGCCTGAGGGCCCCAACATCGGCCTCATCGGCTCGCTCGCCACCTTCGCGCGAGTGAACGAGCACGGCTTCATCCTCACGCCGTACCGGACGGTCACCGCCGGCCGCGTCACCGACGAGATCGTCGAGCTCGCCGCCGACGAGGAGGAGGAGTACGTCATCGCGCAGGCCAACGCGCCGCTCGACGAGCGCGGGCACTTCACGGAAGAGCGCGTGCTCGTGCGCCGCGGCCCGCAGGGCGCCGGGGTGCGTATGGGCGCCGGGGCCACGGTCTACGGAACGACGAGCGAGGTCGACTACGTGCCGCCGAGCGAGGTCCAGCTGATGGACGTCTCGCCGAAGCAGATCGTGTCGGTGGCGACTGCGATGATCCCGTTCCTCGAGCACGACGACGCCAACCGGGCGCTGATGGGCGCCAACATGCAGAAGCAGGCCGTCCCGCTGCTCCGCCCCGAGGCGCCCTACATCGGCACGGGCATCGAGGCGCGCGCCGCCCGCGACGCGGGCGACATGATCCTGGCCGAGGACGCCGGCGTGATCACCGAGATCACCGCCGACCACATCAAGGTCGACTACCAGAAGATCGGCAAGAAGCACTACCCGCTGCTCAAGTTCCGCCGGTCCAACCAGGGCACCTGCATCAACCAGAAGCCCCTGGTCGACGCGGGCCAGCGGGTGAAGAAGGGCGACGTCCTCGCCGACGGTCCCTCCACGCACCAGGGCGACCTCGCCCTCGGCAAGAACCTGCTCGTCGCCTTCATGCCGTGGGAGGGCTACAACTTCGAGGACGCCATCATCATCTCGGAGCGGCTCGTCCGCGACGACGTGCTCACGTCGATCCACATCGAGGAGCACGAGATCGACGCCCGCGACACCAAGCTCGGGGCCGAGGAGATCACTCGCGACATCCCGAACCTGTCCGAGGAGATCCTGAAGGACCTCGACGAGCGCGGCATCATCCGCATCGGCGCCGAGGTCGACGCCGGCGACGTCCTGGTGGGCAAGGTCACCCCCAAGGGCGAGACGGAGCTCACGCCCGAGGAGCGGCTGCTGCGGGCGATCTTCGGCGAGAAGGCGCGCGAGGTCCGCGACACCAGCCTCAAGGTGCCCCACGGCGAGTCCGGCAAGGTGATCGACGTCCGCGTCTTCTCACGCGACGAGCAGCACGAGCTGGCGCCCGGCGTCAACGAGCTGGTGCGCGTCTACGTCGCCCAGAAGCGCAAGATCTCGGAGGGCGACAAGCTCGCCGGCCGTCACGGCAACAAGGGCGTCATCGCCAAGATCCTCCCCGTCGAGGAGATGCCCTTCCTCACCGACGGCACGCCCGTCGACATCCTCCTCAACCCGCTGGGCGTCCCGAGCCGCATGAACGTGGGCCAGGTGCTCGAGGCCCACCTGGGCTACGCCGCCCGCTGGGGATGGGACGGCTGCGAGCAGGCCGAGGCCCCCGTCAGCGGCACCGAGGAGAAGACGCGGCCGATCACCGAACCGGCGGTGTGGATCTCGACGCCGGTGTTCGACGGCGCCAAGTGGGACGAAGCCGACCACCGCAACGGCCGGCACCCGACGATCCAGCAGATCTTCGAGCGCATCCACCCCGAGTCGCCCGACGGCGTCCGCCTGATCGGCACCGACGGCAAGACCACGCTCTACGACGGTCGCACCGGCAAGCCCTACGACCAGCGGATCACCGTCGGCCACGTCTACATCATGAAGCTGCTGCACCTCGTCGACGACAAGATCCACGCCCGCTCCACCGGTCCCTACTCGATGATCACCCAGCAGCCGCTGGGCGGAAAGGCGCAGTTCGGTGGCCAGCGCTTCGGCGAGATGGAGGTGTGGGCGCTCGAAGCGTACGGCGCGGCGTACGCGCTGCAGGAGCTGCTCACCATCAAGTCCGACGACGTCCTCGGCCGCGTCAAGGTCTATGAGGCGATCGTGAAGGGCGAGAACATCCCCGAGCCCGGGATCCCCGAGTCCTTCAAGGTGCTGATCAAGGAGATGCAGTCCCTCTGCCTCAACGTCGAGGTCCTCTCGACCACCGGCGAGGAGATCGAGATGCGCGAGCTCGACGAGGAGATCTTCCGCACGGCCGAGGAGCTCGGTATCGACCTGTCCCGACCCGAGCGGGGCAGCGACGAAGAGGACGAACGTCGCGCGGCGGAAAGGGGCACCTACTGATGCTCGATGTAAACGACTTCGATCAGCTGCGGATCGGCCTGGCCACGGCCGACTCGATCCGGATGTGGTCGAACGGCGAGGTCAAGAAGCCGGAGACCATCAACTACCGCACGCTGAAGCCCGAAAAGGACGGCCTCTTCTGCGAGAAGATCTTCGGGCCCACCAAGGACTGGGAGTGCTACTGCGGCAAGTACAAGCGCGTCCGGTTCCGGGGCATCATCTGTGAGCGCTGCGGCGTCGAGGTCACTCGCCAGAAGGTGCGACGCGAGCGCATGGGCCACATCGAGCTCGCCGCCCCCGTGGTCCACATCTGGTACCTACGCGGCACGCGCTCGTGGCTGGCCTACCTCCTCATGGGCACCGAGGTGCGCGAGGAGCTGAAGGCCAAGCAGCTCGAGAAGGTCATCTACTTCGCCGCCAACCTCGTCACGTGGGTCGACGAGGCCCGTCGCCACGACGACCTGCCCAACCTCGAGGCCGAGCTCGGCGAGGAGCTGGCCGAGATCGACCGCCAGCGCGACCTGGAGATCGACCGTCGCTACAAGGCCCTCGAGACCGAGGTCGCCGAGCTCGAGAAGGAAGGCGCCAAGGACTCCGAGGTCAAGAGCCGGCAGCGGGCGTTCGAGAAGGACCTCACCGCGTACCGCGAGCGAGTCGACGCCGAGCGCGAGCTGGTGCAGCGCGCCTTCGACGAGTTCCGCGACCTCTACGCCCGCAAGATCGTCGAGGACGAGCTGCTCTGGCGCGAGATCGCCGACCGCTACGGCGACTACTTCGAGGGCGGCATGGGGGCCGAGGCCATCGCCCGGCTCATCGACCGCATCGACTTCGACGAGGAGGAGATCAAGCTCCGCGACGCCATCGACCCCGGCGACTCCGGCCGTCGGCCGCTTTCGGCCCAGCGCAAGCTCAAGGCCATCAAGCGCCTGAAGATCGTCTCCGCGTTCAACCGCCGCGACGAGCACGGTCGTCGCGCCAACGATCCCCGGGCGATGATCCTCGAGGCGGTGCCGGTCATCCCGCCCGACCTGCGGCCCATGGTCCAGCTCGACGGTGGCCGCTTCGCCACTTCCGACCTCAACGACCTCTACCGCCGCGTCATCAACCGCAACAACCGGCTGAAGCGGCTCCTCGACCTGGGCGCGCCCGAGATCATCGTCAACAACGAGAAGCGCATGCTCCAGGAAGCGGTTGACGCTCTCTTCGACAACGGCCGGCGGGGTCGCCCGGTCACGGGCCCCGGCAACCGCCCCTTGAAGTCGCTGTCCGACATGCTCAAGGGCAAGCAGGGGCGGTTCCGGCAGAACCTGCTCGGCAAGCGCGTCGACTACTCGGGTCGCTCGGTGATCGTGGTCGGCCCGACCCTGCAGCTCCACCAGTGTGGGCTGCCGAAGCTCATGGCCCTCGAGCTGTTCAAGCCGTTCGTGATGAAGCGTCTCGTCGACACCGAGCTGGCCCAGAACATCAAGTCGGCCAAGCGCATGGTCGAGCGCCGGCGCGCGCAGGTCTGGGACATCCTCGAGGAGGTCATCAAGGAGCACCCGGTGCTGCTCAACCGGGCGCCCACGCTGCACCGCCTCGGCATCCAGGCCTTCGAGCCCGTGCTCGTCGAGGGCAAGGCCATCCAGATCCACCCGCTCGTGTGCACCGCGTTCAACGCCGACTTCGACGGCGACCAGATGGCGGTGCACCTGCCGCTCTCCGCCGAGGCGCAGGCCGAGGCCCGCGTGCTCATGCTGTCGGCCAACAACATCCTGTCGCCCGCCAACGGCCGGCCCCTCACGGTGCCCGGGCAGGACATGGTCATCGGCGCCAACTACCTCACCGAGCAGGTCGACGGCGCCTCGGGCGAGGGCCGCGCGTTCGGTGAGCTGTGGGAGGTCGAGCGCGCCTACGACGCCGGCGAGCTGGCCCTGCACGCCACGATCAAGTTCCGGGCGCGCGACGGCGCCAACGGCTCACGCGTCGAGCGCGAGACCACGCCGGGCCGGCTCTTCTTCGAGGCCGCCCTCCCGCCCGACTACTGCGAGCGATTCGGCTACCTGGGCGCCGCCGTGCGCAAGCGCGATGTCGGCGAGCTGGTCGAGCGGCTGGCCGACAACTACCCGAAGGTGCGGGTGGCCGAGAGCCTCGACCGTCTCAAGAACCTCGGGTTCCGCTTCGCCACCCAGTCGGGCCTCACGATCTCGATGGACGACGTGAAGACGCCGCCGTCGAAGGGCCGCATCCTCGATCGTTACGAGAAGGAGGCCGAGAAGATCGAGACCCAGTTCCGCCGGGGCGTCATCACCGACGACGAGCGCCGGCAGAAGGAAGTCGAGATCTGGACCAACGCCACCGAGGAGGTGCGGCGCGCGATGGAGGAGACGCTCGGGTCGATCAAGTTCAACCCGATCGACATGATGGTCGGCTCCGGCGCCCGCGGGAACGTCATGCAGGTGCGCCAGATCGCCGGCATGCGCGGCCTGGTGGCCAACCCCCGTGGCGAGATCATTCCCCGCCCGATCAAGTCCAACTTCCGCGAGGGCCTGTCGGTGCTCGAGTACTTCATCTCCACCCACGGCGCCCGCAAGGGTCTGGCCGACACCGCCCTGCGCACAGCCGACTCCGGCTACCTCACGCGCCGGCTGGTCGACGTGGCCCAGGAGCTCATCGTCCGCGAGGACGACTGCGGCACGACCCGCGGCATCTGGCTCGAGGACATCAAGCCCGACGAGCCCGGCGCGCGCCACTACCTCGAGACGCGGCTGTTCGGCCGGGTGCTCGCGGAGGCGGTCAAGCTCGCCGACGGCACCAAGGTTGACGCCGACACGCAGGTCGACGAGTCGTTGACGGCCAAGATCGCCAACGACCCCGACGTCGATCGTGTCCGGGTCCGCTCGGTGCTCACCTGCGACGCCGAGCATGGCGTGTGCGCGCTCTGCTACGGCCGCTCGCTGGCGACCGGCCGGCGCATCGAGCTGGGCGAGGCCGTGGGCGTCATCGCCGCCCAGTCGATCGGCGAGCCCGGCACGCAGCTCACCATGCGCACGTTCCACACCGGCGGCATCGCCGGCGAGGACATCACCCACGGCCTCCCGCGTGTCGTCGAGCTGTTCGAGGCTCGTACGCCGAAGGGCAAGGCCGTGTTGTCGCGCATCGACGGCGTCGTCCGCATCAGCGACGACGACGTCAAGGGTCGGGTCGTGCACGTGGTCGCCGACGACGCCAGCGAGGACTCCTACGTCGTGCCGGTGCGGGCCCAGCTCGAGGTGAGCGAGGGCCAGGAGGTGCGGGCCGGCGACCCGCTGGTGGAGGGGCCGAAGGATCCCAAGGAGCTCCTCGACATCAAGGGCATCCGCGAGACGCAGCAGTACCTCGTGAGCGAGGTGCAGAAGGTGTACCGCGACCAGGGCGTGTCGATCCACGACAAGCACATCGAGCTGATCGTGCGCCAGATGCTGAAGCGTGTGGCCGTGCAGGAGCCCGGCGCCGCCGACTTCCTGCCCGGCGAGCGCGTCGACTCCAAGCAGTTCGCCGAGGTCAACCGCGACCTCGTCCAGGAGGGCAAGACGCCGGCCGAGGGCCGGCCCGAGCTCATGGGCATCACCAAGGCGTCGCTGGCCACCGACTCGTGGCTGTCGGCGGCGTCGTTCCAGGAGACGACCCGGGTGCTCACCGAAGCCGCCATCGAGGGCAAGAGCGACCAGCTCCTCGGCCTGAAGGAGAACATCATCATCGGCAAGCTGATCCCCGCCGGTACGGGCATGACCCGGTACCGCGAGATCGAGATGGACGCGCCCGAGGCCGAGCCGCTGCCGTTCTGGTCGTCCGACACGGCCGAGGACCGCGACCTGGCTGCGTGGCTGGCCAACATCGGCCAAGGCGACGGCCGGCCGGGCCTCGAGGCCGAGGTCGAGGCCGGCGGCGCCGAGGCCGTGGTGGACTACGTCGAGGAACCCGGAGCAAGCTGAGGCCGTGCCCACCATCTCGCAGCTGGTCCGCAAGGGCCGGGAGACGAAGACGTCGAAGACCAAGACGCCCGCCCTGAAGGGCGCGCCCCAGCGCCGCGGGGTGTGCACCCGCGTCTACACGGCCACGCCGAAGAAGCCGAACTCGGCGCTGCGGAAGGTGGCGCGCGTGCGCCTCACCACGGGCGTCGAGGTCACCGCCTACATCCCCGGCGTCGGGCACAACCTGCAGGAGCACTCGATCGTCCTCGTGCGCGGCGGCCGGGTGAAGGACCTGCCCGGTGTCCGCTACAAGATCATCCGGGGCACGCTCGACGCGTCGGGCGTTCGCGACCGCAAGAAGGCCCGTAGTCGCTACGGCGCCAAGAAGGAGAGCTAGAGCCATGCCGCGGAAGGGTCCGGCACCGCGCCGGGAGCTCACGCCTGATCCGGTTCACCACTCCGTCCTCGTGACGCAGGTGGTGAACAAGGTGCTGTCGCGCGGAAAGCGTTCGCTGGCCGAGCGCGTCGTCTACGACGCGCTGGAGCAGGTGCGCGAGAAGACCGGCGCGGAGCCGATCGCCACCATGAAGCGAGCGATCGAGAACATCAAGCCGCAGCTCGAGGTGCGCAGCCGGCGGGTCGGCGGCGCGACCTACCAGGTACCGGTCGAGGTGCGGCCCCGGCGGGCCAACACCCTCGCCATCCGGTGGCTGGTCGGCTACGCGCGTCAACGGCGGGAGAAGACCATCGCCGAGCGGCTGTCGGGTGAGCTCCTCGACGCCGCCAACGGGCTGGGTTCGGCCGTGAAGCGCCGGGAGGACATGCACAAGATGGCCGAGTCCAACAAGGCCTTCGCCCACTACAGGTGGTAGCACCCGTACCGTTGGCCTGACGCCTGTAGTTGTCCGAAAGAAGACGCATGCCCGCGACACCAGTCATCCGCGAGTTCCCACTGGCCAGGACCCGGAACATCGGGATCATGGCCCACATCGACGCGGGCAAGACCACGACGACCGAGCGGATCCTCTACTACACCGGCAAGACCTACAAGATCGGCGAGGTCCACGAGGGCGCCGCGGTCATGGACTGGATGGTGCAGGAGCAGGAGCGCGGCATCACCATCACGTCGGCGGCCACCACGTGCCGGTGGAAGGACAGCTGGATCAACATCATCGACACGCCCGGCCACGTCGACTTCACCGTCGAGGTGGAGCGCTCGCTGCGCGTCCTCGACGGCGCGGTGGCCGTGTTCGATGCCGTCGCCGGAGTCGAGCCCCAGACGGAGACGGTCTGGCGCCAGGCGAACAAATACCGCGTTCCCCGGGTGTGCTTCATCAACAAGATGGATCGCATAGGCGCCGACTTCGCGCGCTCGGTGGAGATGATCCGCAACCGGCTCGAGGCGACGCCTGCGGTGGTGCAGGTTCCGATCGGGTCCGAAGGCGGCTTCACGGGCATGGTCGACCTGCTCGGCATGAAGGCGCTCGTCTGGGAGGAGGGCATGGGCGAGAAGTGGCAGGTCCTCGACGTGCCGCCCGAGCTGGCCGACGAGGCCGAGGCCCGCCGGCACGACCTGGTCGACCTCCTGTCGCACTCCGACGACGCCATCACCGAGAAGTACCTCGCCGACCAGGAGATCACCGCCGACGACCTCCGGCGGGCGCTGCGCTCCG
The DNA here is from genome assembly GCA_005888395.1 of Actinomycetota bacterium. Taxonomy (GTDB): domain Bacteria; phylum Actinomycetota; class Acidimicrobiia; order Acidimicrobiales; family AC-25; genus AC-25. The sequence goes on from VAXF01000104.1 coordinate 14,459, forward strand.
CCACCATCGCAAACGACGTGGTGCCCGTGTTGTGTGGCTCGGCGTTCAAGAACAAGGGCGTGCAGCCGCTGCTCGACGCGGTCGTCGACTTCCTGCCCAGCCCGCTCGACCTGCCGCCGATCAAGGGCGTCGACGTGAAGGGGATCGAGGAGCTGGAGCGCGAGGCGCGCGACGACGAGTCGTTCTCGGCCCTCGCGTTCAAGATCATGAGCGACCCCTACGTCGGGAAGCTCACCTACTTCCGTGTCTACAGCGGCACGCTGCCCGCGGGGTCGTCGGTCTACAACTCGACCAAGGACCGCAAGGAGCGGGTCGGCCGCATCCTCCAGATGCACGCCAACCACCGCGAGGACAAACAAGCCGTGTTCGCCGGCGACATCGTCGCGGCCGTCGGGCTCAAGTTCACCACCACCGGCGACACGCTCTGCGACGCCAACGCTCCGATCGTGCTCGAGGCGCTGGAGTTCCCCGCGCCCGTCATCCACGTGGCCGTCGAGCCGAAGACGAAGGCCGACCAGGACAAGCTCGGGCGGGCGCTGCAGGCGCTGTCCGACGAGGACCCGACATTCCAGGTCCACTCCGACGACGAGACGGGCCAGACGATCATCGCCGGCATGGGCGAGCTGCACCTCGAGGTGCTGGTCGACCGCATGCTGCGTGAGTTCAGCGTCGACGCCAACGTCGGCAAGCCTCAGGTGGCCTACCGCGAGACCATCAAGCAGCCCGTGAACAAGGTCGAGGAGCGCTACATCCGCCAGACCGGTGGGCGCGGCCAGTACGGCCACGTCGTCATCAACCTCGAGCCCACCGGCCCCGGCGGTGGCTACGAGTTCATCGACAAGATCACGGGCGGCTCGATCCCGAAGGAGTACATCTCCTCGGTCGACGCGGGCATTCAGGACGCGCTCCAGTCGGGCGTGCTGGCGGGCTACACGACCGTCGACGTGCGGGCCACGCTGATCGACGGCTCCTACCACGACGTCGACTCGTCGGAGATGGCGTTCAGGATTGCGGGGTCGATGGCGGTGAAGAAAGCGGCGCGGGCCGCCCACCCCGTGCTGCTCGAGCCGATCATGGGGGTCGAGGTCGTCACGCCCGAGGAGTACATGGGCGACGTGATCGGCGACCTGTCGGCGCGGCGAGGTCGGGTCGAGGGGATGGAGCAGCGGGGCGCCAGTCAGGTGATCCGGGCTCAGGTGCCTCTGGCCGAGATGTTCGGCTACGCTACCGACCTGCGTTCGCGTACGCAGGGGCGGGCGACGTACACGATGCAGTTCCACTCCTACCAGGAAGTGCCCGAGTCGATCTCCCGCGAGATCGTCGCCCGGGTGCGAGGCGAGTAGGCGAGGAGAGAAAGAGAACTCACATGGCCAAGAAGAAGTTCGAGCGGTCCAAGCCCCACCTCAACGTGGGCACGATGGGCCACATCGACCACGGCAAGACCACCCTCACCGCCGCCATCACCAAGGTCCTCAACGAGTCCAACCCGAATGTCGCCTACACGCCCTTCGAGGCCATCGACAAGGCCCCCGAGGAGAAGGCCCGGGGCATCACCATCTCGATCGCCCATGTCGAATACGAGACCGACAAGCGCCACTACGCGCACGTCGACATGCCCGGGCACGCCGACTACATCAAGAACATGATCACCGGCGCCGCCCAGGTCGACGGGGCCATCCTGGTGGTGAGCGCGGCCGACGGGCCCATGCCCCAGACCCGCGAGCACGTGCTGCTGGCCCGCCAGGTGGGGGTGCCCTACATCGTGGTGGCCCTCAACAAGGCCGACGTCGTGGACGACCCCGAGCTCCTCGACCTCGTCGAGCTCGAGGTGCGCGAGCTGCTTTCCGAGTACGAGTTCCCCGGCGACGACACCCCCGTCGTGCGGGTGTCGGCCCTGCGCGCCCTGGAGGGCGACGAGGCGGCCAAGGCCCAGGTGCTCGAGCTCATGGCCGCGGTCGACGACTACATCCCCGAGCCCGTCCGCGACATCGACAAGCCCTTCCTCATGCCCATCGAGGACGTGTTCAGCATCACCGGGCGGGGCACCGTGGTCACCGGCCGGGTCGAGCTGGGCGTGGTCAAGGTGGGCGAGGACGTCGAGATCGTCGGCATCCGGCCCACCCAGAAGACGGTCTGCACCGGGGTGGAGATGTTCCGCAAGCTCCTGGACGAGGGCCGGGCAGGCGACAACATCGGGGTGCTGCTGCGGGGCACCAAGAAAGAGGACGTGGAGCGGGGCCAGGTGCTGTGCAAGCCCGGCTCCATCACCCCGCATACCAACTTCGAGGCCCAGGTCTACGTGCTGACCAAGGAGGAGGGCGGGCGCCACACCCCGTTCTTCAACAACTACCGGCCCCAGTTCTACTTCCGCACCACCGACGTCACCGGCCATGTCACCCTGCCCGAGGGCACCGAGATGGTCATGCCCGGCGACAACACCACCATGACCGTCGAGCTCATCCACCCCATCGCCATGGACGAGGGCCTGCGCTTCGCCATCCGCGAGGGCGGCCGCACCGTGGGTGCGGGCCGCGTCGTCAAGATCCTGAAGTAGGGCTCCGACGATGGCTGGTCAGAAGATTCGGATCCGGCTGAAGGCCTACGACCACGAGATCATCGACCAGTCGACCAAGAAGATCGTCGAGACGGTCATCCGCACCCAGGCCAAGATCCGCGGCCCCGTGCCCCTCCCGACGGAGAAGCACCGTTACACCGTGATCCGGTCGCCCTTCAAGGACAAAGACTCGCGGGAGCACTTCGAGATGCGGGTCCACAAGCGCCTGCTCGACATCCTCGAGCCCAGTCCCAAGACAGTCGACTCCCTCCAGCGTCTCGAGCTCCCCGCCGGCGTCGACATCGAGATCAAGATCCAAACCGCCTAGAGCCGGCCCGGGAACGGGGCCGGGCGGGCTGGCTATACTCGGCGGGTTCGGCAGCCTGCCGAATCCGAACTGACGTCCGTGGTCGCCGGTTCCGGTACACCGCGGCACAACTGACAGCGCTCCGCCGGGGTCTCCCGTGCGGAGTCTTCGCGTGAAAGGGCACATGGCAACCAAGGCGATCGTCGGCGAGAAGGTCGGCATGACGCAGGTCTGGGACGACCAGAACCGCGCCATCCCGGTCACCGTCGTCAAGGTCGCGCCCTGCCGTGTGGTGATGGTCAAGACCTTCGACCACGACGGGTACAGCGCCCTGCAGGTCACCTACGGGCAGGTGAAGGAGAGCCGCCTCACCAAGCCCGAGGCGGGCCACTTCGCCAAGGCGGGCGTCGCCGCCGGCCGGCGGCTGGTCGAGCTCCGCGTCGACGAGGTGGGCGGGTACGCGGTCGGGCAGGAGATCAAAGCCGACATCCTGAGCGTGGGTGATCGCGTCGACGTCACTGCCGTGAGCCGCGGCCGCGGCTTCACAGGCACGATGAAACGCCACAACTTCTCGGGCCAGGGCGCGTCTCACGGCAACCACAAGCATCACCGGGCGCCCGGATCCATCGGCGCCTGCGCCACGCCGTCGCGGGTGTTCAAGGGCACGCGTATGTCGGGGCGCACGGGTGGCCAGCAGGTCACGACGCTGAACCTCGAGGTCGTCCAGGCCGACGCCGAGCGCGACCTGCTGCTGATCAAGGGAGCCGTACCCGGTCCGCGGGGTGGCCTGATCCTGATCCGCGATGCGGTCAAGGGACGGGCCTGATGCCGTCCGTCAAGGTGCGCGACCGCGCCGGCGCCGAGCACGGCTCGGTCGAGCTCGACGCGGCCGTGTTCGGCATCGCGCCGAACGCGGCGGTCATGCACCAGGTGGTCACCGCGCAGCTGGCCGCGGCCCGCAGCGGCACGCAGAGCACCAAGACGCGTGCCGAGGTGCGAGGCGGCGGTAAGAAGCCGTGGCGCCAGAAGGGCACCGGTCGCGCCCGTCAAGGAAGCTCCCGATCGCCGCACTGGGTGGGCGGCGGCGTGGCGCTCGGCCCGAAGCCCCGTAGCTACGCGCAGAAGACTCCCAAGAAGATGGTGCAGCTCGCGCTGCGGTCGGCGCTGTCCGACCGGGCGGCCGAGGGTCGCGTGGCGGTCGTCGAGGCGTGGGACTTCCCGGCGCCGAAGACCAAGGACGCCGGCGAGGCACTGGCTGCGCTGGGCGTCGACGGCAAGGTGCTCGTGGTGCTGGCGCCCGACGACCTCGTGGCCGCACGCGCGTTCCGCAACCTTCCCCACGTGGAGCTCACGCTCGCGGGCCAGCTCAACGCCTACGAGGTGCTCTGCAGCGACTGGGTCGTGTTCACCCGTGCCAGCCTCCCCGGGGCAACGGCAGTCGAGGAGCCGGCCGAATGAAGGACCCGCGCGCGGTGATCATCCGGCCGATCGTGTCCGAGAAGTCGTACGCCCTCCTCGACGAGGGCGTCTACACGTTCCTCGTGCCCTCCGACGTCAACAAGACCGAGATCCGCCAGGCGGTCGAGTCGATCTTCAACGTTCGCGTGAGCAAGGTGAACACCCTCAACCGCAAGGGAAAGCGCAAACGCAACCGCCGGTCGTTCACCTTCGGAACCCGTCCCGACACCAAGCGCGCGGTCGTCACCCTCGCGGGCAGCGACCGCATCGAATTGTTCGAGGGCTGAGACCATGCCTCTTCGCAAGCGGAAGCCCACCAGCGCCGGCCGACGGTTCCAGTCGGTCGCCGATTTCTCGGAGATCACGCGTCGCAAGCCCGAGAAGTCGCTGCTCGCCCCAAAGCCGAAGACGGGCGGGCGAAACAGCTACGGGCGCAAGACGGCGCGCCACCGCGGCGGCGGCCACAAGCAGCAGTACCGCATCGTCGACTTCCGCCGCGACAAGGACGGCGTCCCGGCGAAGGTGGCGGCCATCGAGTACGACCCCAACCGCAACGCCCGCATCGCCTTGCTGCACTACCGCGACGGCGAGAAGCGCTACATCCTGGCGCCGGCGCGCGTAGGTGTGGGCGAGGTGCTCCAGAGCGGGCACGGCTCCGAGATCCGGCCGGGGAATGCTCTGCCGCTGCGCTACATCCCGGTGGGCACCACCGTGCACAATGTCGAGCTCAAGCCCGGTGCCGGAGGCAAGCTGGCGCGCGGGGCGGGCGCCAGCGTGCAGCTCGTGGCCAAGGAGGGCGACTTCGCCACCCTGCGCCTGCCGAGCACGGAGATGCGGCGCGTGCCCATCGACTGCCGTGCGACGGTGGGGGAGGTGGGCAACGCCGAGGCCGAGCTGGTCTCGCTGGGCAAGGCGGGCCGTAACCGCTGGCGCGGCGTCCGGCCTCAGACGCGCGGCGTCGCCATGAACCCCGTCGACCACCCGCTCGGTGGTGGCGAGGGCAAGTCGTCGGGTGGCCGCCACCCCGTCTCGCCGTGGGGCCAGCCGGAGGGCCGCACCCGCGACAAGAACAAGCCGTCCCAGAAGCTCATCATCCGCCGCCGCCGGACGCGCGGCGCCCGGAGGTAGACGCGATGCCGCGCAGCCTGAAGAAGGGCCCGTTCGTCGACGACCACCTGCTGAAGAAGGTCGACGATCTCAACAGCCGCAACGACAAGCGCGTCATCAAGACGTGGTCGCGGCGCTCGACGATCATTCCCGACATGGTCGGCCACACCATTGCCGTCCACGACGGGCGCAAGCACATTCCGATCTACATCACCGAGGCGATGGTGGGGCACAAGCTCGGCGAGTTCGCACCGACACGCACGTTCCGCTTCCACGCCGGCCAAGAACGAGCGGCCAAGCGATGACGGGGCCCAAGACCAACGAGCGGCCGGTGCTGCGCCGCGGCCGGTCGCACGTCAACGAGGAGCTCGGCACGCCAGGCACGCGTGCCAGCGCCCGCTACGTGCGCATGTCCGCCTACAAGGCCCGTCAAGTGCTCGACCTGATCCGGGGTCACGAAGTGGAGCGTGCGCAGGAGATCCTTCAGCTCTGTGAGCGCGAAGCGGCCACGGTGGTCGGCAAGGTCCTCGGCTCCGCGATGGCCAATGCGGAGCACAACGACCAGGTGCTGCCCGACGAGCTCTATGTGTCGGCCTGCTACGCCGACGAGGGGCCGACGCTGAAGCGGTGGCGCCCCCGAGCCCGCGGTCGGGCCACGCGCATCCGCAAGCGCACCTGTCACATCACCCTGGTCGTCACCCGGCTGCCCGACGACGAGCTCACGCGCCGGTCGGTCGAGCCGGCCGGCCGCCGCGCCCGTCGCGCCGGCCAACAGGCCGCCGAGCAACGTCGCCGCCGGGTTGCCGGTCGCCGGCGGGCGGCCGATGAAGCGGCGCCCGAGGAGGAGCCCGAGGAGCTCGACGCGCTCGAAGAGGCCGACGCGGTCGAAGAGGCCGCGGCCGACGAGCCCGAGCCCGCCGCCGAGCCGGACGAGACCAAGGAGGAAGCAGCGGTAGAGGTCGCGGAGGCGTCGACGGACGTGAGCGAGGCCGAGGAAGAGGAGCCGGAGTAATGGGCCAGAAGGTCAACCCGTACGGGTTCCGCCTCGGCGTCACCACCGACTGGAAGTCGCGGTGGTTCGCCGACAAGGAGTACACCGACTATCTCATCGAGGACTGGAAGGTCCGCGACTACCTCATGCGGCAGCTGCCGCACGCCGCCATCAGCCGCGTCGAGGTGGAGCGCACGCGCGACCGCGTACGCGTCGATGTGCACACCGCGCGTCCCGGCATCGTGATCGGCCGGCGGGGCGCGGAGGCTGACCGGCTGCGCGACGGGCTGGCCAAGATCACCAGCAACCCGAAGGTGCAGCTCAACATCCAAGAGATCAAGCAGCCCGAGCTCGATGCCGCCCTCATCTCCCAGGGCGTGGCCGACCAGCTCGTGGGCCGGGTGAGCTTCCGGCGGGCCATGAAACGCGCCGTGCAGACGGCGCAGAAGGCCGGCGCCCAAGGGATTCGGGTCCAGTGCTCGGGGCGGCTCGGCGGGTCGGAGATGGCGCGCACCGAGTGGTACCGCGAAGGCCGGGTGCCGCTCCACACGCTGCGCTCCGACATCGACTACGGCTTCCGTGAGGCGAAGACGACCTTTGGCCGCATCGGCGTGAAGGTCTGGATCTACAAGGGCGACATCCTCCCGTATCGCACCTCCGCCGAGGACAAGATCTCGCGCGAGGCCGCCATGGCCGTAGGCGAGACGTCGGGCCAGGGACGGCCGCGCCGCATCATCTCGGCCGGCGGCGGCCGGCGCCGGCCGGAGCAGGGCGAGCCCGGCGAGCCCGGTGCGGAGCCGGCGGTGCCCACGGCGCCGGTGCCCGAGGACGAGGGCGGCGAGGCTGCGCCGATCATCCCCGAGGTCGACCCCGAGCTCGAGCGTCTCCTCGCCGAGGAGGAGGAGATCGAGCGCCGCACCCGCGAGCATCACGAGACTCCCCACTTCCGGCCGGACGAGTAGCGAGCGAGGCGTTCATGCTGATGCCCCGGAAGGTGAAGCACCGCAAGCAGCAGCGCGGGCGGATGTCGGGTGTCTCCACGCGCGGCATGCGCATCGTGTTCGGCGACTACGGCATCCAGGCGCTCGAGCCGGGCTGGATCACCGCCCGCCAGATCGAGGCCGCACGTATCGCGATGACCCGTCACGTGAAGCGCGGCGGAAAGGTCTGGATCAACATCTTCCCCGACAAGCCGGTCACCGAGAAGCCGGCCGAGACCCGTATGGGTTCGGGGAAGGGCAACCCGGAGCGCTGGGTGGCGGTGGTGAAGCCCGGCCGGATCATGTTCGAGCTGGCCGGCGTGCCCGAGACGCTCGCGCGCGAGGCCATGGAACGCGCCATCCAGAAGCTCCCCATCAAGGCCAAGTTCGTGATCCGCAGTGACGAGGTGGTGGTGTAGGTGAAGCCGGCCGAGCTGCGGCAGATCGACGACGACGAGCTCGAGCGGCGGCTGACCGAGGCGCGGGAGGAGCTGTTCAACCTGCGCTTCCAGCACGTCACCGGCCAGCTCGACAACCACGCCCGCCTGAATCAGGTGCGCAAGGACATCGCCCGCATCAACACGATCTTGCGGGAACAGGAGATCGCGGCCGCCGAGGCCGCCGAAGGCGCCGAGGGGGCGAGCTAGGTGGCCGAGGAGCAGCGCGTGAACCGGCGCAAGGTGCGCGAGGGCACGGTCGTGTCGGACTCGCCCGACAAGACCGTGGTGGTGGCCGTCACCGAGCGGGTGCGGCACTCGCGTTACGCGAAGACCGTCCAGCGCACGCGGAAGCTCTACGCCCACGACGAGGCCAACGACGCCAAGAAGGGCGACCGCGTCCGCGTCACCGAGACCCGCCCGCTGTCGAAGATGAAGCGCTGGCGCGTGGTCGAGGTACTCGAGAGGGCCAAGTGATTCAACAGGAATCCCGCCTCCGGGTGGCCGACAACTCCGGCGCCAAGGAGGTTCTCTGCATCAAGGTGCTGGGGGGCTCGAAGCGGCGCTACGCGTCGATCGGCGACGTCTTCGTGGCAACGGTGAAGGACGCCATCCCGGGCGCGGCGGTGAAGAAGGGCGACGTCGTGAAGTGCGTCGTGGTCCGCACGAAGAAGGAGAAGCGCCGGCCCGACGGCAGCTACATCCGTTTCGACGAGAACGCGGCGGTCCTGATCAACGACCAGCAGCAGCCCCGGGGAACGCGCATCTTCGGCCCCGTCGGGCGCGAGCTGCGCGACAAGAAGTTCATGCGGATCATCTCGCTCGCACCAGAGGTTCTGTGATGAAGCTGCGCAAGGGAGACCGGGTCGTCGTGCTCACGGGCAAAGACCGCGGGAAGGAGGGCGACATCATGCGCGCCTTCCCGAGCCGGCAGATGGTCATCGTCGACGGCGTCAACCGGGTGAGAAAGCACCAACGCGCCACGCGGGCCACGATGCAGGGCGGGATCATCGACAAGGACATGCCGATGCCCGTCTCGTCGGTGGCAATCGTCTGCGGGGCCTGCGGAGAGGCAACGCGCGTCGGCTATCGCTTCGACGACCAGGGCGCCAAGGTGCGCATCTGCCGCAAATGCGGGGCTGATATCTGATGGCGACCGTGATCGCGCGACCCCGGCTCAAGCAGCGCTACGACGACGAGATCAGGGCGCGCCTGCGTGACGAGCTCGGGCTCGGCAACGTCATGCAGGTTCCGCGGCTCGAGAAGATCGTGGTCAACATGGGAGTCGGCCGGGCCGTCGGCCAGCCCTCGCTCCTCGAGGGCGCGATCCGAGATCTCACGATCATCACGGGCCAGAAGCCGCTCGTCACCAAGGCGAAGCGCTCGATCGCCGGGTTCAAGCTGCGCGAGGGCAACTCGATCGGCGCCAAGGTGACGCTGAGAGGCGACCGGATGTGGGAGTTCCTCGACCGGTTGATCAGCCTGGCGATCCCGCGGGTGCGTGACTTCCGTGGCCTGCCGGCCACCTCGTTCGACGGTCGCGGCAACTACACGTTCGGCGTGAACGAGCAGCTGATCTTCCCCG
>VAXF01000231.1 GCA_005888395.1 Actinomycetota bacterium
AAGGGCTCCGGAAGATGCAGATCAAGGTCCAGAAGAACGGCTCGACGCGGTTCACGACGGCCGGGAAGAAAATGGACCTCGGCCGCTACGCCCAGCCAGCGTTCACGACGACAGTGCGGGTCGGGGATCGATGCTCGACGGCCACCATCGCGCTGCGGAACCGGGGGAACAAGAAGTTCGTCTTCCCGTGAGCGTGTCCGCGAGGCCGTCGCTGGCGCCGCTCGCCACGGCGACCCGCTGATCTTTCCGCCGGCCGAAGCGGTCGCAGGCCAGGCGCGCGTGCCGGCCGCTCCGGCCTTTCGCGCGTCATCGTGCATGGCCGCACGTTTCTCTCACACCCCACGCCCTCGAGGGCGCTCGTGCGCTCCGCCTCGTGCGCGCGCGAGCGGCCTTGCGATTTGCCCGAGTAATGTTTTTTCTTGCACACCTTGACCTTCCTTCCTCGGTTCGGCATAAGCCCCGGGCCTTCTCCTCGCGAACAGACACAAGCACCCGCCACCGCTCCTCTCGGCTCCAAGCCCCGCTCACTCATTAGTTCCGCGAACACGCGGGCTTTGGGGACGATCGATGCCCGTGCGCCGGGAACCGTGCCGGCGCGCTACTCGAGAAAGCTCCAGGAGATCATGGGATGCTGCGACGGCCGAGCGCTCTGGGATTCGCCTTACTGCTGACGCTGCTCGCGCAACTTCACGTTGCGACCTCCGCGGACGCTGCGTCCGTCGGGAGGCAGTGTCGGCGGGCGTGCCGCGACGACATCGCCGCGTGCGTCGCCGCCGGGGGCCGCTTCCGGGCATGCAGGAAGAGCACACTCGAGCGCTGCATGCGGGAAGGGGTCACGGTCTGCCAGGGTGGTGTCGGCCAGCGCTTCGGTGCCCTCGCGCTGAAGGCCCCTACCTCCCTCACGGCCAGCGCCCGGTCGAGCAGCGAGGTCGATCTGAGCTGGCACGACACCAACTCGCAAGAGAACGGCTATCTGATCGAGCGGAGCCTCGCCTCGACGAGCGGGTTCGCGCAGATCGCGACGGTCCCTACGAACGTGCACTCCTACAAGGACCTCGGCCTCGCCCAGAGCACCACCTATTACTACCGGCTGCGCGCATCCGACTCGACGGGCCTCTTCTCGGCGTACTCGAGCGTCGCCAGCGCGACGACCTCGGCGGACACGACTGCACCCTCGACGCCGAGCGGCCTCCAGGCGTCGGCGAGCGCCTGTGGCCAGACCAGCCTCGGCTGGAGCGCCTCGACGGACGGCGGCTCGGGGGTCGCGGCGTACAACGTGTATCGGGGGGGTGTTCTCCTGAAGCAGGTCCTGGCGCCCGCCACCTCGACCACGGATTCCGGGCTGCTCCCCTCGACCACCTATTCCTATGCCGTCTCGGCCGTCGACCGGGCCGGGAACGAGTCGACGAAGAGCGGAAGCGTGAAGGTCACGACGCTCGCCTGCATGGCGACGACGACCACCTCGACGACGACGACCACTACCCTCGTGACCCTCACTGGGGGCTGTAGCAGCCCGACCGTCATCCCCGCGCAGGGAGGGACCTTCAGCGGCGCGACGAGCGGCTCGAGCTCGCTGGCAGGCAGCTGCGGCAGCTCGGGGGGCTCGCCCGAGCGGGTCTTCCAGTGGACGCCGGCGGTCTCCGGCACCGCGACGATCCAAACGTGCGGCGCGGGTACGACCTTCGACACGGTGCTCTACGTACGCGGCGGGGCGTGCGCGAGCGGGTCCGAGGTCGTGTCCGGGTGCAACGATGATGCGTGTGCCGACGCGAATGGCTTGAACCGCGCCTCCCGCGTCACGCCGATGGTGACCGCGGGGCAGACGTACTTCATCGTCGTCGATGGCTACGGCGGAGCGCAGGGGAATTTCAGCCTGACGGTTACGCCGCCGGGGGTCTCGACGACGACGACGCTGCCGGCCGTGACCACGACCACGGTGTTCACCACCACGACGACCACCCGGCCGCCCACCGCCACGACCAGCACCACGATCTTCGCCACCACGACCACGCTGCCGCCGCCCACGAATCTGACGGCGACGGCGCCCAGCTGCAGCGAGATCGACCTCCGCTGGACGCTCTCGACCGGGACGGTGTCGGGCTACAACGTGTACCGCAAGGCGAGCACGGCCACGACCTTCACGTTGGTCCAGCAAGTCGGTGCGGCGCCTGTCTTCCCGGTGGCCGACACGGCGGCCGGCGCCGCGACGACGTACACCTACGGCGTGACCGCCTGGAACTCCGCCAGCACCTCCACGATGCCGACGGTGCTCACCAACACGCCGGGCTGCCCGGTGACCGTGGACCCGACCCTGGCGGGTTTCGTGCCCGGGGTGGGGACCCCGACCGATTTGGTGCTCGATGGCGCGACCGGCCTAGCCTACGTGGCCTCGTACGAATTCGGTCTGTCGGTCGTGGATGTGAGGAACCCGCGGGGCCCCGTCGCGATCGGTGCGGCGAACCCGCCCTTCAACGGGACGCGCATCGCGGTGGCGGCGCCGTTGGCCGTGGTCGGCCAGGGCAGCGGGAACGGGTTCAAGGTCGTCGACGTGAGCGTCCCGGCGGCGCCGAAGACCGTCGGCGGCCTCAGCACCGGCACGGTGCAAGGGGTCGCGATGGCCGGTCACTTCGCGTACGTCCTCTTCATCGTCCCCGGCAACCCGTCGCACGCCGAGCTCGACGTGGTGGACTTGACGGTGCCCAGCACCCCCACGATCGTCGGCCGGCTCGCCTTTGCCGGCGGCGGGGGTGGGGTGGCGGTGGTGGGCTCGGTCGCCTACGTGGCCTCGGGCGGTCTCCAGGTGGTCGACGTCAGCAGTCCCACCGCGCCGCGGCTCCTCGGCAGCGCGCCCACCACGACCGGGAGTCAGGGCGTGGCGGTGGCCAACGGCAACGCGTACCTGGCCGATACGAGTGCCACGAGGATCATCAACGTCGCCACCCCCAGCCGCCCCGTGATCGTGAGCTCGATAACGAGCGTGAATGCCCAGGCGGTGGCGGTCACGGGCACGCGGCTCTACGTGCTGGACGGCGGGCTCTTGAAGCTCTTCGATGTCTCCACGGCGGCGGTGCCGGTCCTGCTCGGGGCGGGGACCTCCGTCCCCGGCGGGAGCCTCCATGTTGCGGCTGTCGGGACGGTCGCGTACCTCGCCAATCCCGATGTCGTCTACACGGGGAGCAGCCCACAGGGCGGTCTGTACGTCCTCGATTTCTCCGTGCCCGCGTCCCCGGGCATGCTCGCGAACGTCCGCGTCACGTATGACGATCGCGCCGTGGCGGCGGCTGGCTCGCTCGCGGCGGCCGGCGGAATGGGGAAGCTGACCTTCCTCGACATCAGCGTGCCGTCCACGCCGCGGGCCCTCAGCGCCCTCAGCGGCACGGCGCAAGGGGTCGCGATGGCCGGTCAGTTCGCTTATCCCTTGTTCATCGTGCCCGGTAACCCCGCGCACGCCGAGCTCGACGTGGTGAACCTCACGGTGTCCAGCAGCCCCGCCATCGTGGGCCGGCTTGCCTTTGCCGGAGGCGGGGGTGGGGTGGCGGTGGCGGGCTCGCTGGCCTACGTGGCGGCGAGCGGGCTCCAGGTGGTCGACGTCAGCAGTCCGACCGCGCCGCGGGTCGTCGGCAGCCTGCCGACCGCGACCGGGAGCCAGGGGGTGGCGGTCGCCAACGGCTACGCGTACCTGGCCGATACGAGTGCCACGAGGATCATCGACGTCAGTACCCCCAGTCGCCCCGCG
>VAXF01000232.1 GCA_005888395.1 Actinomycetota bacterium
GTTCGCCTCGGCACCCGTCCCGCTGACGTCGAGCCGCTCGAGCACCGAACCGGAACCGCCTGATGCGGCGTACGCGACGAGTTGGAGCAATGCCGTGCCCAGAACGACCGCCGCGCCCAGCGAGGCGAGACGCCTCTTCACCGTTCCCCTCTACCCGTCCAGCCTGGGTTACTTCCCAACATGTCGGGCCAATTGCTCCCAGAACCGGCTTTCGATGCTCCGATCGCTCGTTCACTGTCGGATCCGCGTCCCTGTCACAGGGCGGTCCTACGATCGGGACGATGCCGTTGCCGCTGCCCTGTCGCCCTCGAAGGTGGCGTCGTTCAAGGACTGTGCGCTGGCGTTCCGGTTCTCGGCCATCGACCACCTGCCCGAACCGCCCTCGCCGTCAGCGGCGAAGGGCACGCTCGTGCACCGGGCCCTCGAGCTCCTGTTCTGGGACGAGCCGCCGGGAGCCCGCACGATCGAGGCCGCGCTCGAGAAGCTGGCCCGGGCCGAGCGCGAGGTGCTCGAGGATGCCGAGTACGTGGGCCTCGAGCTCACGGCCGAGGAGCGGGCCGAGTTCGTCGCCGATGCCGAGGGGCTGATCCGCCGCTACTTCGTCCTCGAAGACCCGAACACGATCAACCCGATCGGGCTCGAGCTCCGGCTGGAGGCGAAGGTGGGCACCCTCAACCTGCGAGGCATCATCGACCGCCTCGAGCTCGACGCCGATGGCGAGCTCGTCGTCACCGACTACAAGACGGGCAAGCCGCCGGGGCAGGCCTACGAGAAGAGCCGGCTCGGCGGCGTCCACTTCTACGCCTTCCTGTGCGAGCAGGTGCTCGGGCGGCGCCCGGCGCGGGTCCAGCTCCTCTACCTCAGCGAGCCGCTGGCGATCGTGGCCGAGCCCACCGACCAGTCGACGCGGGGGTTCCAGCAGCGCGCCACCGCCATCTGGACCGCCGTCGAGCGCGCCTGTCTCCGCGACGACTTCCGGCCGCGGCCCAGCCGCCTCTGCGACTGGTGCGCGTTCCAGGCCTACTGCCCCGCGTGGGGCGGCGATCCGGCGAAGGCGTTGGAGCTGGTCACCGCTCAGTAGCCTCGTGGGGTGCTGCTCTCAGCGCGGACCTACGCGCGTATCGCGAAGTTCGACGACCGGGTCGACACCGCCTTCGACCACATCCGCGGCGACCCGGTGGCCGACAAGGTCTTCTACGCGGCCTCGGCGGTGGGCGACTTTAGTCTCGTCTGGCTCGTCCTCGGCGCGCTGCGCGGCCTTCGCTCCGAGCACCACTGGCATGCGGCCGTACGCGTGGGCGCGGCCCTCGGCGTCGAGTCGCTGCTCGTGAACGTCGGCGTCAAGTCGCTCTTCCGGCGCTCGCGCCCGGTGCTCGACCTGCCGCGCACGAGGCGGCTGCGCCAACCCCGCACGAGCAGCTTCCCGAGCGGGCACGCCACATCCGGGTTCCTTGCCGCCACGCTCCTGAGCGAGGGCGACGCCGCCTGGCCGCTGTACTACGCGCTGGCGGCCGTCGTCGCCGGCAGTCGCGTCCACGTCAAGATCCACCACGCCTCCGACGTCGTGGGCGGGGCGCTCGTCGGGCTCGCCCTGGGCCGGGTGGCCCGGCGCCTTGCCCCCCTTCCGGTCGGCTCGGTGGAATCAATCACGCGAATGGGTAGTTGAGCCTGTCGTGAGAGACGACTTCTCCTTCGCTGTCACCTGGGACTACCGCTGCCCGTTCGCCCGCAACGCGTGCGAGCACCTGGCGGTCGCCCTCGAGGCGGGCGCCGGCTGGGACGTCACCTTCGTGCCGTTCTCCCTCAACCAGGCCCACGTCGAGGAAGGTGAGCCCGACGTGTGGGACGACCCCTCGAAAGCATCGGGCCTGCTCGCCATGCAGGTCGGCCTGGCCCTGCGCGACCGCTGGCCCGACGCGTTCCTCCGGACTCACGTAGCTCTCTTCACGGCCCGGCACGACGAGGCCCGCGACATCCGGGAAGAGGACGTCCTGCGCGACGTGCTGCGCGAGCAGGGGCTCGATCCCGACGCCGTGTTCGCCGAGATCGCGACCGGCGCGCCGTTCGAGACGTTCCGCAAAGAGCACGAGCGCGCCGTCGCCGACCATCAGGTGTTCGGCGTGCCGACCTTCATCGCCAACGGCCAGGCCGTGTTCGTGCGCGTGATGCACCGCCCCGACGGCGACGCCGAGGTCGCCCGCTCCACGATCGACCGCCTGCTCGACCTCGTCGTCGGCTGGCCCGACCTCAACGAGTTCAAGCACACCTCGATCCCGCGTTAGCGGATGCCGGTGTCGCAGGACACGTCGGCAGTCGCGTAGGCCCCCTGCGGCACGGTGACGTCGACAGGCCGGCAGCCCGCGAACGCCGATGACGACGTCGCCTGCACGGTGTAGTGGCCCGGCGCCACTCCGACGCTGAACCGGCCGTCGGAGCCGGAGCGGGTGGCGGCGGCCACCGAGCCGTCCGGCCGCACCACGCGCACGTCTGCGACGATCGGCTTGTCGGGGCACGGGTTGTCAACGCGCTGCACCGGACAGGTCGGGCCCGCCAGCACGGTGCCGCGCACCCCGGAGCCGGTGGTGCCGGCGGCGGTCGTCGTCGTGGCGTGAGCGGCGGCGGACGTCGAGGTGGAGGCTGTCGTGGTCGTGGAACCGGTGGTGGCCGTCGTGCCACCGGCGATCGTCGTGGTGGTGACGGTGGCGCTGGTGACGCGCCGCGCGTGGCCGCTCGAACACGCCGCGAGCACGACGAGCGCGGAGCAGGCGACCGCAACCAGTCGCTTCATCACTCCCCTAGCATGACCCACCATGGCTGAGCGACCCATGCGCTTCGACCGGCGGATGTCCGACACCGAGGCGCTGATGTGGACGATCGAGAAGGATCCCGCGCTGCGCTCGTCGTTCCTGCAGATCACGATCCTCGACCAGCAACCCGACTACGAGCGCTTCCGTCGCCGCATGGCCCGCGCCGTCGAGCTCCTGCCGAGGCTCCGGCAGCGGCCGTCGCCGGCACCGGTGCGGCTGGCGCCGCCCGCGTGGGAGGACGACGCGTCCTTCGACCTCGACTACCACGTGCGCCACCTCGCGGTCCCCGCGCCGGGCACCGACCGCCAGCTGCTCGACCTCGCCGCCGTGCTCTACGAGGACGCGTTCGACCGCGCGCGCCCGCTGTGGAATATCACGATCGTCGACGGGCTCGAAGGCGGGCGCGCCGCGCTCCTGACGAAGATGCACCACACGATCACCGACGGGGTCGGCGGCGTGCGGCTCTCGACGCAGTTCATCGACCTCGCCCGCGACGCGCCCGATCCCGA
Organism: Actinomycetota bacterium; assembly: GCA_005888395.1. Classification (GTDB taxonomy): domain Bacteria; phylum Actinomycetota; class Acidimicrobiia; order Acidimicrobiales; family AC-25; genus AC-25. The sequence goes on from VAXF01000232.1 coordinate 3,317, forward strand.
GCCGGTCGACACCGCGGCGGCCGAGCCGTCACAGGACCGGCTGGTGGGCGCGTTGGCCCACAACCTCCGGCGCCAGGCGGGCATCGCCGGGCGCGCCGCCGGCAACGCGGCGTCGCTCGCGACCCACCCGCGGCGCGTCCCCACCCTCGTCGCCGACTCGGCGGAGATGGCCCGCTCGGTCGCCCGCCAACTGGCCGTGGTGCAGAAGGCCCGCTCGTCGCTGTGGACCGACCGCTCGCTCGGGCGGCGCTTCGAGATCCTCTCGGTGAGCCTCGACGACGTGAAGCGTGCCGCCAAGGGGCTCGGCGGCACGGTGAACGATCTCTTCGTCGCCGCCGTGGCCGGCGGCGCCGGGGCCTACCACCGCGCCAAGGGCGCTCCCGTCGACGAGCTGCGCATGAGCATGCCGGTGAGCATCCGCGACGACCGGTCGGCGGGGGGCAACGCCTTCAGCCCGACGCGTGTGCTCGTGCCCGCCGGCATCGCCGATCCGGTCGAGCGCTTCACGGCCATCCGCGACCGCCTCGGGGTCAC
>VAXF01000233.1 GCA_005888395.1 Actinomycetota bacterium
TCACGTTCGTCATCGGCCCCCATGCGCCAGCGCTCTGCTGGAGCACACCCTCGCAACCTGACACCGTGCGGAACCGGATCGTGAACGAGTCCTCGGCGCCACCGGCGCGCGCCGACACAGTCCCGGTCCACGCGCTCACGCCCTCGATCTCGCCCAGCCACACCCGAATCTGGTCGACGGCGTGTGACCCCGAGGCGCCCAGCCACCCGCCGCCGCGCCCCGAGTCGAGCCACCACTCGGGCACTCGGGCGTCCGGGTCGGCGACGAGCGGCACCGACGACACGAACGTCGCCAGCCGCGGCTCGCCGATCGCGCCGCTCGCGATGGCGCGCGCCGCCAGCGCCCGCTCGGTCGCCCAGCGGAACTCGTGACCGACCAGGGCCACGACACCCGCCTGGTCCGCGGCCGCGAGCATCGCCCGCGCCTCAGCGGCGTCGAGCGCGAACGGCTTCTCGCACAGCACGTGCTTGCCCGCGGCCGCCGCTTCGAGCACCACCGGCGCATGCGCGAACGGCGGGGTGGCGACGGTGACGGCGTCGACACCGGGCAGGGCGAGCGCGTCGGACAGCGACGTCATCGCCGCGACCTCGAGTCGCGCCGCCCTGCGCGCCGTCCGCTCCGGGTCGCGCCCCACGAGCGCGTGGACGGTGAAGCCGGCGGCCCGTAGGGCGGGGACGTGGATGCGGGCACCGAACCCGGTCCCGACCACGACGGCCCCGAGCGGCCGGTCGGTCAATAGCCCTCGACCGGGTCGACCACGCCTTCCAACGGCTCGCCGGCTGCGTAACGGCGGAGGTTGGCCACGAACAGCTCGACGATGGTGTCGACCATCTTCGGCGACGCCCACGAGATGTGCGCGCTCAGCCGGACGTTCGGGTGCTCGTAGAGCCAGTGGCCGGGCGGCAGCGGCTCGGGGTCGCACACGTCGAGCGTCGCCAGTGCCACCCGCCCGTCGTCGAGCGCGGCCCGCAGCGCGTCCTGGTCGACGAGCGTCCCCCGGGCGATGTTCACGAGGTGCACGCCCGGCTTCACCATCTCGAAGGCGTGCTCGTCGAGCAGGTGGCGCGTGCGCGCCGTGGCCGGCGCGGCGACTACCAGGTGGTCGGCGTGTGGCAGCAGCGAGTCGAGATCGCCCACGACGGTGACGCCCTCGACAGGCGACGGCGCGGCTGTCCGCCTGACGGCGCGAACGTCCATGCCGAAGGGAAGCGCCCGCGCCGCCACCCCGCCACCGATCGAACCGAGGCCGACGACGCCGAGCGTCTTCCCTTCGAGCGTGCCGTGGTCGGTGGCCCAGCCCCAGTGCTCCGGCGGCTCGCGCGACCACGACTGCGGGAGCCGCTTCTCGAACGCGAGCATCGCAGCGAGGACGTATTCGGAGATCGGCACCGCGCTGGCGCCCCGCGAGCACGTCACGACCCGGCCGTCGAACACCTCGGGCGGGATGCCGTCGACACCGGTGCTGAACGAGTGGAACCACGGCACGCGACGCGCCAGCTCAGGCAGGTTGGCCGATCGGTGCAGCGTGACGAGCACGTCGGCTTCGACGTCGGGCAGCTCGCCCTCCCACGGCACCTCGACCACCTCGACGTCGGGCACGGCCGCCTGGATGGCGGTGGTGATCCGCGATCCCATCTGGTTGAGGACTCTCACAACAGCGCGCGCACCTCCTCGAACAGCGCGACCGCGAACGCCGGCGGGTCGTCGAGGGGCCACCCCATGTCGGGGAGGTCGAAGTACTCGACGCTCAGCCGGCCGCGGTAGCCGACCTGCTCGAGCCGCTCGAAGACCCGCCGGAAGTCGACGTCGCCCTCGAGGGCCTGAGCGACTCCTCGGCGCGCCTGCCGCAGCTGCACGTGGTCGGCCCAGGGCAACAGCTCCACCGGATCCTCACCCCAGTTGGCGACGTGCCCTGTGTCGACCAGCAACCGCAGCCCCGGCACGGCCTCCAGCATGGCCTTCACCTTCTCGACGCTGTCGACGATCGAGCCGGGCCAGGGCTCGAGCCGCATGCCGGGCGTGCGGCGGTAGGCGGCGACGGCGCGGTCCCACATGCCCTGGGCCGCGGGCGGCGCCGGCACCGAGCAACCCGGTCGTGGTGACGGGTGCGCCATGCGGTCGCCGACCGGCAGGGCGAGCTCGCCGTCCCAGCCGGCGTCGACGTCGATGTGCTCGAAGCCCAGCTCAGATGCCAGCCGGGCGGCATCGGGCACGGGCATGGGGGCGAAGACCACGTCGACCACGCCGAGCGGCCAGCGCCCCGTCGCCTCTTACTCCTTCTTGTCCGCGTTCTGCTTGCCGAGGAGGGGATGCGCCGGCATGCCGACCGACTGGAGGTGCTGGCCGAGGACGTCGTGGAAGCGGTCGGCCACCTCCTGCGGCGTCCAGCCGCCCTCCTGCCACATGGCCGCCACCTGCCGCGGCGTCTGGAAGATCGTGAAGGCGAAGCCCGTGCGCCCCAGGACCTGCCCGTTGACGTAGGACGCGTCCTCCGACGCCAGGAACGCGACGAGCGGCGCGTTGAGCGCGGGGTCCTGGTCGGGTGGGACCTCCATCCCGCTCTTCTCGTAGAGGCCGGCCGTCATGCGCGTCGCGCCGGCGGGCGCCATCGCGTTCACGGTGATGCCGTACCGGCCGAGCTCGAGCGCCCAGACGAACGTCATGCCCATGATCGCGGCCTTGGCCCCGCCGTAGTTGGTCTGGCCGAAGTTGCCGCGCAGGCCGGCGGACGACGTGATGTTCACGATGCGGCCGTAGCCCGCGTCCTTCATGTAAGGAGCGGCGTGGCGCGTGCAGTTGAACGTGCCCTTCATGTGCACGCCGACCACGGCATCGAAGTCCTCCTCGCTCATCTTTACGAGGGTGCGGTCGCGGATAATGCCGGCGTTGTTGACGAGGATGTCGATCTTGCCGAACTCGTCGACCGCCGTCTTGATGATGCTCTCGGCGGCGTCGAAGTCGCTGACCGAGTCGTACGACGGCACCGCCGCCCCGCCGAGCGACTCGATCTCCTTGCACACCTGCGCGGCGGGGTCCTCGTCGGTGCCGCGTCCGTCGAGGCTCACCCGTTCACCACGACCTTGGCGCCCTCGCGGGCCAGGCACAGGGCGATGTCGCGCCCGATCCCCCGGCCCGACCCCGTCACGACGGCAACGCGTTCCTCCAGGAGCATGGCGGGCACCCTACCGGGCGACTGCCGCCAGCGCGCCGGCCACCGTGCCGATGGCGACAGGGGGCGACGACGGCCGCAGCCCGCGCACCTGCGGGGGCAGCTCGACCTGGACGCCGCCACCACGCGTGAGGTTCACGGGGTTGTGGCGATGCAACCCGCGCACGCCGCGCGGGATCGCGTCGAGGTCGTCGACGACAGGACAGCCGGGCAGCGCGTCGCGCAGCGCGCCCGCGACCCGCGACGCCAGCTCGCGGTTGCGCCCGCCGAGCAGCACGCGTTCCTCGGGCCGCCACCGCGGGTACCACTCGGCCGGCGGCTGCCAGTCCATCCAGAAGGCGTCGGCGCCGTGGCCGTGCACCGACACCACGACGTCGACGTGGTCGAGGAAGGTGGCCAGCCTCGGCGAGGCGGCCGGCGTGTACCGCCACGACGGGATGTGCCAGCGCAGGTGCGGGGGCTGCACCACGGCGTAGAGGGACGCACCGGCCCGCTCGGCCGCCTGGCGTGCGATGACGTCGGTGACGCGATCCTGATTGCCCCCGTGCAGGGCCATGAAGCCCAGCGACGAACGAAGCTCGAGTTGCTCCTCCACGCCCGGCTCCCGCAGGAGCCGGGCGAACACGCCGTCGAGCGTCACGGCTCGCTCGCGACGATCTCGGCCAGCGCGCGGCGGTCGACCTTCTCCCCCGCGGTGAGCGGCAGCTCGTCGACGGCCACGACCCGCTCGGGCAGCTTGTAGGCCGCGAGCCGGTCCTGGCCGAACCGGCGCAGCTCGGCGAGCGCGGGCGGCTTGTCACGCCGGCGCGGCACGACGAAGGCGACGCCGACCTCGCCCATCACGGGGTCGTCGAGCGGAACAACGGCGACGGCCGCGACGTCGGGGTGCTGCGAGAGCACCGACTCCACCTCGAACGGGTACACGTTGTAGCCGCCGCGCACGTACATCTCCTTGGTGCGGCCCGCGAGGTGCAGCCGGCCCTGTTCGTCGAGCCGGCCCAGGTCGCCGGTGCGGACGAAACCGTCGGCCGTGAACGCGGCCGTCGATGCCTCCGGGTCGCGGTAGTAGCCGGTCATCACCGCCGGGGAGCGAAGGCACACGGCGCCGATCTCCCCCGCGGCAACCGGCCGGTCGTCGGCGTCCCGCAGGGCAAGCTCGACGCCGGGCAGCGGCCGGCCCACGCTCACCTCGGCATCCTCGTCCGGGTCGTCGAACGAGGTCCCGACACCGATCCCGGCCTCGGTGCACGAGTAGCGGACCGAGAGCGGCGCCGCGAAGCGGGCCCGCGCCTCACGCACCAGCGCCGGCGTCGCCGGACCGCCACCCATGACGATCGCCTTGACACAACTCAGGTCGTAGTGGTCGAGGTCGGGAACGCGCAGCATCAGCGCCACCTGCGTGGGGATACCCGACACGTAGCCCATGCGGTGCTCGGCGATGAAGCGCAGGTGCTCGTCGGCGCGCCAGCGGAGCGTGAGGTGGGCGGTGCCGCCCTGGCGAAGGTTGCCGGCGAACTTGGTCATGAAGCCGAGATGCGAGAGCGCGGTGCCCCACAGGCTGCGGCCTCCGCCGCCCCACCGGTCGCCGACGTCGATGGCGGTGATGGCGCGCAGCTGACGCACGCCGAACACCGCCCCCTTGGGCGCGCCGGTCGTTCCGGACGTGAAGATGATGGCCACCGGCCGGTCGGGATCGTCGGGCAGGTCGGGCACGGTCTCGCCGCGAGCGCGCACTCCGGCGAGGGCCGAGTCGCCGTGCGCCGCGGGTGTCACCTCGACGATGTCGCCGGCGCGCGGGGCGAGCTCGGCCGTGGCCAGCACGAGGCGGGGATCGGCCACGGAGAGCACGGCGTCGCGCTCGGTGGCCGAGAGCCGCGGGTTCACGCCCGCGGTGACCAGCCCCGCCTTCGCCGCCCCCAGGTAGGCGATGGCGTACTCCGGAACCGAGGGCAGGACGAGGGCGACCACATCGCCCTCGCGCAGGCCGCGCGTGCGAAACCCGGCCGCGACCTCGTCGGACAGCCGGTCGAGGTCGGCGTAGGTGACCTCCCAACCGCTCGCCGCCACCTGCGCGACGGTGTCGCCGAACCGGCGCGCCGCTTCCCGGACTACCTCGCCCAGCATCGGAACTGACACTAACGTCACGTCCCATGGCGCCGGAGGCAACGCGCACCGCAACGGGAGGCGCACCGGCCCAGGAGCGCGAGCTGCGGGCCCAGGGTCGCAAGACGATGCGCAAGCTGCTCGACGCGGGCATGACGGTGTTCGAGCGGCGCGGCTACCACGCGGCGAGGGTCGACGACATCGTGAAGGTTGCCCGCACCTCGCATGGCACCTTCTACCTGTACTTCGCGAACAAGGCCGACCTCTTCCGAGCCCTGGTCACCGAGGCAGCCGAGGAGATGGCGGCCCACGCCGCGTCCCTGGGAGAGGTCGGCGCCGACGACGCCGGTTACGACGAGCTGCGGAAGTGGCTCGACCGCTTCGTCGACCTCTACCGCCACTATGGCCCGGTCGTGCGGGCGTGGACCGAGGCCGACGTCGAGGACAGCGAGTTCGGCCGCCTGGGCGCCCAGCTGCTGGGCGACTTCGCGCTGACCCTCGCCACCCGTATCCGCGACTCGGGCCGCAGCCCCGTCCACCCGCAGATCGCGGCCCTGGCCATGGTGGCCATGATCGAGCGCCTCAACTACTACGTGCTCTCGCGCAGCATCGACATCGACCGTGACGAGATGATCGACACCCTTGCCGCGATCGTCCACGTCGGTGTCTTCCGCGGCACCGCTCGACGCCCGCGGTAGCCGCGCGTGGACCTGGAGCTCACCGACGAGCAGCTGGAGCTGCGCGACACGGTCCGGTCGTTCCTCGCGAAGGAATGTCCCATCGGGCTCGTGCGCGAGGTCGTCGAGAAGGGCACCCGGCCCGAACGCCTGTGGGCGAGCATGGTCGAGCTCGGCTGGCCCGCGCTGCTGGTGCCCGAGTCAGCCGGCGGTGTCGGCCTCGGTTTCGTCGAGCTCGCCGTCCTGGCCGAGGAGGCCGGGCGCACGCTCACGCCCGGGCCATTCCTCGCCACCGCGACCCAGTTCGTGCCCGCCGTGCTCGAGGCGGGATCGCCCGAGCAGCAGGAGCGGTTCCTCGGCGCGGTGGCACGCGGTGAGACGACGGGCACACTGGCCGTGGCCGACGACGGCGGCATCACCGCACGTCGGCAGG
>VAXF01000234.1 GCA_005888395.1 Actinomycetota bacterium
GCCGGTGGGCGCCCACACCGGTGTGACCACGCCGTGGGCGACCTTCAGGTCGATACCGAGCTTGGCGGTGGCGAAGTAGAGAGCGGTGAGCGCCGCCACCTGCACCCAGGTCGACGCCCGCACGTCGATGGCCGCCCGCGCCAGCCAGCGCTGGGCGCGCGCGGCCAACTCACCCGCCGACGGAACGATCGGTGCTACCTGGTCCGGTGCTACCTGGTTCATGCTCCCCCGAACACCCAGCGTCTCGATTGTGGACAAGCCGGACCACGACGGCAAGGCTTTCCCGGACGGCTCGCACTAGAACGGGCACGTCATGGGCGCGACCGGTGAGGCGGGAACGGGGCTTCTGGCGGGATTGCGCGTGCTCGACCTCAGCATCTGGCGGCCGGGGCCCTACGCCACACAGCTCCTCGCCGAGATCGGGGCCGACGTGCTGAAGGTCGAGCCACCGGGCGGCGACCCGATGCGGCAGTACCCCGAGCTGTTCTTGAGCCTCAACGCCAACAAGCGCAGCATCGTGCTCGACCTGAAAGACCCCGCCGATCGAGCGCGCGCGCTCGAGCTCGCCGCCGAGGCCGACGTCGTCGTCGAGGGTTTCCGTCCCGGCGTGACCGACCGGCTCGGCGTGGGCTACGCCGAGGTGCGCGCGGTCAACCCGACCATCATCTACTGCTCGGTGTCCGGCATGGGCCAGGACGGGCCGCTCGCGCGGGTGCCCGGCCACGATCTCAACTACCAGGCGTGGGCGGGGGTGCTGGCGCCGGAAGGAGGACCGCCCGTCGTTCCCGCCGTCCCGCTCGCCGACCTCGCGGGTGGCATGGCCGCAGCGTTCGCGGTGTGCGCCGCGGCCCTCCGCCGGGCCAACACCGGCGAGGGCGAGCGCATCGACGTCGCCATGTCCGACGTACTGGCGACGTGGACGGGCGCGGCACGTCCGGTGGCGCGCGGCGTCGACCCGTCGGCGCGGGGCGTGCCGGGTTACGGCGTGTTCGAGACGGCCGACGGCCAGCACCTGACGATCGGCATCGTGAGCGAGGACCACTTCTGGCAGCGACTGTGCGACGCGCTCGGGTTGAGCGGGGTTCGCGACGTGGGGTTCGCGGAGCGCGTGGGCCGCGGCGTCGAGTTGCAGTCGCTCGTAGCCGGCGCCATCCGAGCCCGGGAACGCGAGCCGCTCGTCGATGCGCTGGCGGCGGCCGACGTTCCCGTCGCTCCCGTCCTCGACCGCACCCGGATGCTCGCCCAGTCGCACTTTCGCGAGCGGAGGGTGTCAACGGCCGATCCGTGGGCCGACCCTGCGATCGGCTACCCCGTCCGCTTCGCGGACCACGCCGCAGCGCGCGTGACACCGCCTCCCGACCTCGACGAGCACCGCGGCAGCGGCTTCCTGCCCCGCGGGTGAGGTCGAGATGCCGCTCGGATAACGACCGGTACCTCGCCCTCGCGCCTGCTACAGGTTGGCCACCTCGTGCTCGAGGAGCTCGGCGTACCGCGCCCGCGCCGCGGCCTGCTTCTTGGGGAGGTGCTCGCTGGGCCAGAGGTCGTCGGTGGCCTTGTAACCCTTCAGCACCTCGCGCGCCACGGTGATCTGGTGCACCTCGGTGGGCCCGTCGACGACGGCCATGATCGGCACGCCGAACCACATCGAGGCGAACGGCATCTCGTTCGACACGCCGATCGCACCGTGGATGTGCATGGCGCGGTAGACGATGTCGTGCTGCACCTGCGGCGTGAGGACCTTGACCGCGGCGATGTCCTTGCGCACCCTTTTGTAGTCGCGGTAGCGGTCGATCTTCCAGGCGGTGTGCAGCACGAGCAGGCGGAACTGCTCGAGCTGCGCGTACGAGTCGGCGATGGCAGCCTGCACCAGCTGCTTGTCGGCCAGCTTCGTTCCCTGGGTCGAGCGGCTGAGGGCGCGCTCGCACATCAGGTCGATCGCCTTCTGACAGACGGCCACCGTGCGCATGGCGTGGTGGATGCGCCCGCCGCCGAGACGCGTCTGGGCGATGACGAATGCCTGGCCTTCGCCGCCGAGCAGGTTCTCGGCAGGAACGCGGCAGTCCTCGTAATGGATGAGCGCGTGCATACCCTCGTCGCTGCGTTCTCCGGCCAAGCCGATGTTGCGCACGATGTTCACTCCCGGCGTGTCCGTCGGCACGATGAACATCGACATGCCCTTGTAAGGGCTCACCTCGGGGTTGGTGACGGCCATCACGATGAGAAACGAGGCCGTCCGCGCGTTCGAAGAGAAGAACTTCCACCCGTTGATGACCCACTCGTCGCCGTCCTGCACGGCGCGCGTCTCGAACATCGTCGGGTCGGATCCGCCCTGCGGCTCGGTCATCGAGTAGCACGAGAACATCTCGCCGTCGAGCAGCGGCTGCAGGTACGTGCGCTTCTGCTCATCGGTGCCGTAGTGGGCGATGATCTCGGCGTTGCCGGTGTCGGGCGCCTGGGTGCCGAAGACGATCGGCGCCCACGATGAACGGCCCAGGATCTCGTTGAGCAGGGCCAGCTTGAGCTGCCCGTAGCCCTTCCCGCCCAGCTCCGGGCCGAGATGCGCGGCCCACAGGTCCTGCTCGCGCACGCGCTGCTTGAGCGGGTCGACGATCGGGCGGCGGGCGTCGTCGAGGGGGTGGTAGGCGAGGCCGGGGAACACCAGGTCGAGTGGCTCGACCTCGTCGCGCACGAACGCGTCCGCCCAGTCGAGCTTCTCCTGGAACTCGGGCTCAGTCTCGAAGTCCCACGCCATTGCGGTCTCCTTCTCTCACGCACTGCTGCCTCTCACTTACTGCTGCCTCTCACTTACTGCCGATGCTTGACGCTACCGTCACGGTTCGTCCGAGGGAGGACCGAGAGTGGACCTGGAGGGCAAGGTCGCGATCGTCACCGGCGCCAGCCGTGGGGTAGGAGCGGCGACGGCGGTGGCGCTGGGCGAGGCCGGCTGCGGCGTCGCGTGTGCGGCACGGTCGACCGCAGACCATCCGCAACGAACACCCGGAACGCTCGACGAGACCGTGCGCCAGGTCGAGGCGGCCGGCGCACGCGCTCTGGCTGTCCCGACCAACCTCGCCGACGAAGCCGACATTGCCGCCATGGTCGCCACGACGGTCGAGCACTTCGGTCGCGTCGACATCCTCGTGAACAACGCCGCCATCACGTTCGTGGGTGACCTCGACATACCGATGAAGCGGCACGACCTCGTCATGGAGGTGAACCTGCGCGCGCCGTTGCTCGCGATCCGCGAGGTAAAGGCCCACATGGCGCGTCAGGGCGGGGGCGCGATCCTCAACGTGTCGTCGGTCGCCGCGCTCTACCCGCATCCCGGGCTGATGTCCTATGGGATGTCGAAGGTCGCGCTCGAGCGGCTGACCGTCGACGCGGCCATGCAGTTGCAGCCCGACGGCATCGCCGTGAACTGCTTCCGCATCGACGTTCCCGTCGCCTCAGAGGGCTTCGTGGCCAACACGCCTGGCGTCGACCGCTCTACGTGGGAGCCGTGCGAGGTCGCTGCCGAGGGCATCGTGTGGATGCTGCGCCAGCCTGCTTCCTACTCGGGACGGCGCGAGAGCATGCTCCGTCTGCGCAAGCGCGAAGGGATCATGGCGTCCCGCGCCGAGCGCGAGTTCGAAGGTCCGCTGCCACCGGACGAGCTGTTCGACGGGCTCGCGCCGCTCACCCCG